>JBATAQ010000214.1:0-10426 GCA_049661925.1 Dokdonella sp. | reverse complement strand
TGGACTGAACAGACTCGTTGGCGTGCTGCGCCACCGAGTCGTTACCTGCCGCGTCGCGCCGTTATTGCCGGCGCATCGATCAAGGCCACAGGTGCTGCGGCGCCTGGCGGTTTATTTCTGGCGGATGTCCGCACCCGTCAATCGAAACCAGTGCGGAAGATGAACTCGCTCTGGTAGAGCGTCTGAGTGCCACCCACTTCTGGATCAACGCCGTCGTCGAAGCTCGGAATTCCGATAACCAGGTCAGACAAGTTATCGCCGTTGAAGTCGCCGATCCCGATCGACGTGCCGAAGGAATCGCCGGTGTCGGGTGCGCCGACGCCGAGCCGCGTGCTTGCAGTCCATCGTTCGCTGCCTGTCAGATCGAACGGGCCGGGCAATATTGACGACTTGTGAAGAATCCTTACTGCACCTGCACTTTGAACGCCGCCGACATCCTCCAGATGCCCCGATATGACCACGCTGGTGCGCCCCGCGCGGAGGCGCCCGACGGCGAGCTGATTGCCGAAAAAGGCTGATTGCAGCGTTCCACCGGGAAGGTTGGCCAGCGTAGCGGTTTGCGCCCCGGTCGCCGTCGGGCCTTCGCTACTACTCGGCAGGATATGCACCTCGCCGCTAAGGACCACGCCGGCAACCGTCGATTCCGGGGCACCAATCACCAACCCGTCCGCGACGAGGTTGAAGCGGCCTGAGGCAAGCACGGCGCCGAATTTTCTCGTCGACGCGCAGTCGCCTGGCATTCCGTCCACACCGGGTTGCACCAAACCAGCGCCCACCGTCGTCAACCCAAAGACGGAACCACGCACCACGCCGACTGCTCCCACTTCATTGTGCGCTGGGCAGGGGGCATTGGGAGCGCCCATCGCGAGATCGTCTTTTCCATCGCCGTTGAAATCGCCCACCGCGAGCGCCGCGCCAAGTTCAGGTGCGCTGCCGACGATCACCGCGAGACCGATATTCGCCGGTGTGAACATGCGGTCGTCCGTACCGGTGAGGCCAGCGGCCGAGCCGTAGACGACATGCACTGCGCCACCACCGCTCGGCCCGGGCGTCCCATCCGGCGTTTCCAGCCGGATGCCAATCGCCAGATCGTCGAATCCATCGTCATCAAAATCACCGACCGCGAGAGCGGATCCATAGTCATCCGAAGTTTCGTCAACTCCGGCATAGCTTCCAAGTCCCTGGCGAATGGTCTGCTGCACGGACCAGATTCCTCCCGCCGAACGTTGCATGATCGAGACATGGCCGCCAACCGAGAGACTTGCACCGCCAGATCGGCGGGCGAGAGCGAGCTCGTCGCGACCATCGCCATTGAAGTCGCCAGCGGCCATCGCTTCCGAGAATTCTGGTGTCGCGATGGTGCTCGCCGAGAAGGGAAAGATCGCGTTCGTGCCAATCGTCCAAGGGTTGCCGAGATAGAGGCGCAACCGCCCTCCGGTCGAGCGCTCGGCAATGGCCACATCGTCAATCCCGTTGCCGTCGAAATCGCCGACCACCTGGCGGTAGCCGAACCGCTTGTTGGCCGGATCAGGATGCGGGTTCAGCCTGAATCTCTCGCCCTCGACGCCGAGTGCACTCTGCGCTTGAGACTGCGTCGGCATGGCAAGCGCTGCACAAAGAACGATGACCGCGACGCCGTGGATGTTGTTTCGAAACGGGTTCATTGGATGGTTTCTCCGAAGTGCTTGCCGAAGTCCACGTAAAGCGGCGCCGACAGGGGCCACTCGCCATATCTTCAATCCATTGAAACCACGTCGGACGTCGCGATCCATTATTGGTTCGACAACTTGGCCCTTTACCGCGCCGTACTCCGTGGAACCTGTCGAACCCCCAAGGAAGCACAGCCATGAAACGTCTCTTGTCCCGCATTACTTGTCTCGTCGCGGTCGCGCTACCTATTGTTTTTTCTGGCAACGTCAGTGCCCTCGTCCTCGGCCCGGTCGGTAACGTCGGCTTGTTCAACCCGAATCAGATCAGCCCGGCGGGTGATGGATTCGGTTCTGCCATGGCGAGCGGCGATTTCAATGCCGACGGCATCGATGATCTAGCCATTGCTGATCGCGAAAATCCACAATTCGTGCGCATTCATTTCGGAACTCCGTGGAACATCGGCCAGCCAGTGGCGAGTCCGTTCCTGGTGCAAACGGTGTCGGTGCCGATGATCCCCGGCGCAACACTTGGCCCGAGCATCGCTTTGGGAAGCGGCGATTTCACGAAGGACGCATCCAATGACGACGAGCTGGTGGTTGGTGTGCCCGGCGACAGCTTCAGCGCGAACCATGCCGGCGCGGTGTTCGTGTTGGATCGGCGGCCCGATGCGAGCTGGGTTGTTGCGCTCACGATCCGCCAGGGAATGGGTGGATTTGCTGGTATCTCCGAAGCGGACGACAATTTCGGAGCGTCATTGGCGGTCGGTCGATTCGATTCGAATTCCCGCGTCGATCTGGCCATCGGAATTCCCGGCGAGACCACCAATGGCCAAGCGGATTCCGGCGTCGTCTATGTCGTCTACCAAGGCGTTGCCGGCTTGATGAACACCAATGAAGAAGTTTTCTTTCGCGGTGCCAACGGCCTGACCGGTTCGGCGATCGCCAACGAGCAACTCGGCTACGCACTCGCAGCCGGCGACTTCAACGGCGATGACATCGACGATCTCGCCGTCGGCATTCCGGGCAATGGCTGCGCCGGCCAGGCCAACGCCGGTTCGGTGATGGTGCTGCGCGGTCGCAACGACCTCAATGGGCTTGATGCCGCCGGCGTTTCGTACTGGAGCCAGACAACGGCCGGAATTCTGGACGATTGCGAAGCGAGCGATCGTTTCGGAACGGCTCTCGCCGCAGGCGACTTTACCGGAACTCGGATTGGCGAAATCTTTACCGAAGATCTCGCCGTCGGCATTCCCGGTGAAGCCCTCTCGGGCGTTACATTCGCAGGTGCCGTGGCGATTCTGTCCGGTAGCGACAGCGGCATCACCGCCACCGACAACGTGTTGATCGACGAAAGCCAAATGCCCGGCGGCACGCTGTCACCCGCGGCATTCGGCGCGCGGCTGGCGAGCGGACGCATCACCGCGGCAGCGGGCAGTGGAGACAGCCTCGTCATCGCCAGTCCGCTGGCATCGCAGAGCGGGCTTTCGCTGGCTGGACGCGCGTGGGTCATCCCCTCGCAGTTCGACGGCCTCTCAATGAGCCGCGCCCACATGTTGAGTCTGTCGCCTGTCTATGCACTCGGACCCAGCGCGAGCTCGGATGGCTACGGCTCGCAACTGGCGATCGGTGATTTCAACGGCGATAACAATGGCGATCTCGCCATTGGTGTTCCCGGATACGACACGCCCGCCGCAAACAGCGGTGCCGTACAGGTGATGTACCAAAGCAAATTCCTTTTCGTTCATGGCTTCGACAACTAGACCAGCCGTTGCCCTGATCGATCACGTGTTCGCTCAGGGCTACTCCGCCGGCTCACCGATACCGAACGCAGGATCGAAGCCAGTCTGCAACAACACATCCAGCTCGTAGGCGCCGATATCGATGCGTGGGCCGGCCACCCGGATGCCGCCATCGAATGATCTCAGCGGCAAGCCGAGCAGGGTTTCGTTAAATCCTGCATCGACCAACGGCGAACTACGCGTGAGGCGCAGGATGCCGACGCTGAAGAACTGGGGATCGACATTGATGTTGCCACTGCTGCCAGCGGTCGGCGTGCCCTCGATGTCATCGAGATCGTTGTTGCGTAACCTGGCTTTGTCGTCTTCGATCCTGAGGTCGTAGCCTTCGTTGTTCCACAGGATGTTGTTGGCCACTTCCCACAAACAACTACCGGTGAGAATAATGCCGCCACGCACATTCGCCTGGCCAAACGCTGCAGTGTTTCGCACCACGGTATTGTTGGTGAACGCTCCGACCGTGCCGTAGCAGCTGATTGCGCCGGCACCGCCGGAGTATCCGGCGTGATTTTCGGTAAACACATTGCCGAACACGCTGACCTGCCTTCCGCTGACGGACAACCCGCCACCGAGGGTTTCCTCTGCTGCGATCAAGGTGTTGTCGTGGAACCGGTTGTCCTCGATTTCCACGTCGAGGCTGCCGCCACCGCTGGACTTCACCGACAAGGCCGCCATGTCGCTTTCGACACCGCGGAGGAACGAAAGATGGGCGATTCGCACATTCACTACGCTAGTGATGTTGCCCTGCAAGCGCAACGCCGTGCGCTGGTACTCGCCATCAATCGTGCTGCGCGATCCGCGCCCGCGGAACAGGCAACCGGACGACCAACCGCCCGAAATTTCGAGCGAACTTCCGGAGTGGTTGGCGGTGAAGCCGGTCGACTGGGTGGACCGATAGATACCCGTCTGCAGCCGGATCTCATCGGCGACGTTGTTGCTACTCGCAGTGGTCAGCGCCTGGGTCAGCCCAGCGCTGGTGCTGACGCAAAAGTCGGTGGCAAGGGCATCTCCGGCCGCCATGCACAGGCCAACGACGCAGATCAAGGGTATTCGTGATGGGGACGACATGGAATTTGGTCCTTGGCTATTCGTCGAATGTTTATGCGAGGCCAGCATCGAAAGTGACGATCGTGTGGACACCGAATCCCGCGCATATCACCGCGCAGCCTCAAGCGCGTGCAGACGGATTTCAAACGCCGCGCTCTGTGCTTCGAGCGCGGCAGTTTTCTGATCGAGATCTGCGCGTAACTCAGCGTTTTCTTTTTCGAGCTTCTGGTTCAAGCCCTGGATCGCCGCCAGCGCGACGCCATCGGCATCGACGGTGGCGATCGATTTGCCATCGCCACCCAATTCAAACGCCGCCTTGAAGTCTTCGGCGGTCGGGCCCAGGTGACGGCCTTCGACGGAATTCTTGTACAGCCAGGTGCTGAGCGGCAGGTCGGCGAGCTTGCTGAGCACCGTCAGTGGATCGACGGATTCGAACCCCGTCTTGAGGCTGCGGCTGGATGCATTGGTCCAGGTGCCACCCGTGGACAGGTACGCGCCCGATGATGTGTTGATGAATCGACCGAACGGCATCGACACGATGCTGGCGCTAGGCGTACCGAAGAATATGCCGCTCGCTCGCACACCAAATTGACTGGGGCCGGATGACAGAAACGCACCGCTGCTGGCACCACCCCAGAGGAAAGTGCCCTCGTCGCCATTGGAGTCGCCCGAGTTCGCCGTGCAGGTTCCGTCGCCATTTTCATCTCCCGGACGAACGCGCGCGGATCGACCACCCGCCCAACTGTGGTCCCCGCCCGCGCAGTTTTCCTGGCCGCCGCTGATCGTGCTGTAGTTGCCGGCGGCGGTATTGCCGAAGCCACCGCCGACGAAAGCCGCTTGACCGCTCAGACCTCCGACACCCGCCGTGTTGCTGATGCCACCAGCAACCGCACTCGCTACGGTATTGGCCGCGTTTTCGCTACCGCCGCCTATGGCACTCCATAACCCCGTTGCTTGATTGTCCTCCCCGCCGCCGACATGGCTCAACGAACCACTGGCTCCATTTTCGGCTCCACCACCGACGCTGGCGCTGCCGCCGTTGGCTGTATTCGCGGTGCCGCCACTGACGACACTTTGAATGCCGCCGGCCGTGTTGCCGCGGCCTCCGCCCACGGTTGCAAAGGGTCTGTCACTGGTGCTGCCGGCTGCATTGCCTGCGCGGTTGTCATAGCCGCCGCTGACCGTGCCATAGGAATCGGTGACCAAGTTGCGGTCCTCACCGGTGAAGTCGGGATCGGTATCGCCAGTCGGCGCGCCGCCACCCGAGATGGTGGCCCCGCGCACGCCAGTGGTCACGCCATTGACAAAACTTCCCGCGATCCAGTTGGTCGTGATGGGCACTCCCGCCAGGAAGAGCTCCGCGCTCGGCTCGATCCGCAAGCTGCGCGCGTTTTTCGTACGAAACACCAAGGGCTGCGCATCGGTGGTGCCGAGAAAATCGCTGCTGCTGGTGCCGGCGTTGCCCGCGGTATCCCAGCACACGCTGGCAAGCACCGCGTCGGGATCAAACCGCGTGGGTTCGCCCAGCGCGACAAAACCCGAACCGCCCTGTTGCACTTCGGTCTGCAGGTAAACCGTTGAGGCATGCGGCAGGTCGATGTCGAAATCAACATCGACCGCGAATGCACCGTCAGTCACCCGTACGTTGTAGATGGTGACCGGGCTGGCGGCCTGCACACTTTTGGATTCATCGAGCAAGCTCAGGCGCAGGTCGTACGCGCCTTCGGCGGGCTTGCCGCCGTCGTTCAACGTGCCGCGATAGATCCAGGGTGCGGCACTCGCAACACTACTCAACAAGGACAGCACCAGGGCGGCGCTCAAAACAGTCTGTGAGCGATTCATGCGTTGGACTCCTGCAAAATGAAAACAAGATGTGTGTGGCTTGAGTGCAGCTCAGTTGTCGAAACCATTCGCGAAGAGCAAATCGCTGAGCGGCCCGCAATCGCCCTCGGACGTTTTTGCAGCAGTAACCCGCTTTGCAGTGAGCGCAAAACGCCCCGTCTGTTGCGCGGTGTTGGCTTTCAGTTCGGCCTTGATCGAATAGCGCAGATCGGCGCTTTGCTGCGGTGGAGCAATCAGTTTTGCGACGGCGGAGAACCGAGCAGCCGGCAGGAACGATTCATCGGCCATGGCTGCCGTGCTGGTGAGCAAGCCTATTAGCAAAGTGATCGCGCACATCAGCGTTACTCCGCCAACATGCGCAGTCGAACGTCGAAACCCGAATGCTGCCTTTCGCGTTTTGTTCGCATTGCGACGTCGTCCGCTTTCGTCGCCGACGGCCATGCACATTGCACCGGTGGAAATCGGTGCGATTCGTGATCGGGAGTACATGGATTCGGCCCTCAAGTTACTTGTCGAATGCCTTGACGAGACCAGCATCGAAATCGATCTTGGTCTCGACGCCGAGCGAATTGATCGTCAAAGTGCCGGCGACGCGTTCTGGCGTATCGGTGGATAACGACAGCATCGACGCATTGCCCATGCCACTTTGCTGGGCTTGCGGCAGGTGTACCCACCAGCGCGCCATCGGCGTATCCGCCTCGAGTTCGACGGTCATTCCATCGCCGATCGAGCTCATCGCGCAACTCGCCGTATCGCAGGCATCGATGGCGGCGCGCGTGTCATCGGCGGCGAAGATCAGACGTCGCGTGGTCTGTTTGGGCGCGAACGTATCGGGGCCAGTGATGTAGTAGACGTGATTGATCGCGGTGCTGATCGCCTTGTTTTCGGATGTCATTTTCAGGGGTGCCTTTGGCCATGTCGGCGACGAGCGCGGGAAAGGCGGCGCAGGGCAGCAACAGCGCGGAAAGTGTCTTTGCGATGGTGGAGCGGTTCATGATGGAGTCCTCGTGGTTTGATCGGGGCGTGAAGGCTCCGCGCAACCGGGGTGGCGATGCTCGGCGTCACTCTCTTGGGAACACGACAAACAATGCCGCGAGGGGCCACCGCATGAATCCACCCGGGTAGCGCCCATCCACATTCGAAAGCGGATGGGCGGGATCAAGGATCAAGAAGCGCTACTCCCTTGGTTTACCTGCCGATTTCGCTACCGCATCAGCCGCGTCAAGCACGCGCAGGAAGTTTTCACCTGCGACCTTGCGCAGGTCGGCATCGCTCCAGCCACGGCGGGCGAGTTCCTCAAGCAAGTTCGGGAATTTCGAGACGTCTTCCAGGCCGGTCACGGTGAAATCGATACCGTCGAAATCGCTGCCGAAGCCGACGTGGTCGATTCCGGCAACTTCGCGCACATGCTCCACGTGATTGGCGACATCGGTGACTGTCACGGCGGGTTGTGGATTGGCCTTTTCCCACGCGTCCAGTTCGACGCGCGCCGCTTCGCGATTGCCGCCGTTCTTCTCGAGCACACCCGTGGCGAAGACGCCGCCGGCGTCGTACCAATCAGAGAACGCCTTGCTGGTGAATTCCGGAACAAAGGAAACCATGACGACGCCGCCATTTGCGGTCAGGCGTCGCAGGACATCGTCGGGCACGTTGCGCGAGACATCGCAAAGCGCAGCTGCGGAGGAATGGCTGAAGATCACCGGTGCGATGGCCTGGTCGAGCACATCACGCATCGTGTCGGTTGACGCGTGCGAGAGGTCGACGAGAATTCCGTTTTGCTGCATCCAGCGCGCGACTTTCCTGCCGAGCGGCGAAAGACCGTTGTACTTGACCGGCCCAGCATGTCCGTCGGCGAGCACGCTGGGTTCGTCGTAGGCCAGGATGTCCGAACGTAGACCCGCCGCCGCGAGACGCTTGATCGTCGCTTCGTCGACGCCGATACGATCAGGATGCTCAAGCGCAATCAGAATGGCGAGACGTCCCGAGCGGTGGATGGCACGCACGTCATCCGACGTTCGCCCCATTGCAACGCGGTCGGGATAGCGAGCGGCCATTTCACGCACGAAGGCAAACCCCTTGAGGGTGCCGTCAATGCCCGGCTCCGACGCCATCCAGCCTGAGTTGAGGAGCTGTGCTCCCACGCCGCCCTGTTTCCAGCGCGGCAGGTCCGTGTGCCCGGCCACAGTCGCGCCAATGTCGTAGGCGTCGTAGCCGCGCGGACAGCCGTCGCGACAGTTGTGATAGCGGATGTTGAGGTCGTTATGGCCGTCGACCAGTGGCGTCTGCTGAAGCACACGGCTTACTCGCTTATCGACCGAGTCCGCATCGGAAGCTGGTGGACGAGCGGCGCAGGCAACGAGAGCAAGCACCGCCATGCCTGCCAAGGCGAACCGCACGAATCGCGGACGGGCGCGGCGTGAAGGCAAGATATCAGCGGTGTCGATCATAATGCGGTGTCCCATGAGAAAAGCTGCGTGCCGAACGATTTTCTGGCGATTGCAGGCGGGCGCAGAAACGGGGGGTGTCTGCCAGCCAGCGCAGACCCTCCCACGATTCCTCACTCAGGAGCGCGCCATCGCGGCTTCCGAAGCCGATCCGGCGGCCGGCGACGGACCGAAGCGATTCGATCCAGGTGTGCCTGCGATGAAGCCGTTGAAGACCAAAGCGATCAGACCGCCGACAACCGGTACCAGCCCAATCAAGATCCACCATGCGGATTTGTCGACGTCGTGCCAGCGCTTGGCCTGAATCGCCAGTGCAGGCCAGATCAGGACCAGCATCGCGATCATCATCGGCATGCTGGTCATGGCGCTGGCGTCAGCAGGGTTTTCCGCACTCACCATGGCCGTCATGCTGAGCCCGAACAGGCCTCCCAGCACCGCCAGCATCATGATCGTGAACATCCAGTACGGGCCACGACCCACTCGACCCTCGAATGAAAACAGCAGGTTCTTCCAGTTCATTTCTTGCTCTCCCGGTAATGGGCGGGGCACGATTGCCTTCGCTTTTGATAACCACGTGATTTCGTGCCACGCGGGGCCACCAAGTCTTGGCGCGTGTTCGTCGACCAACCGTGGATCGGCTCAGCTTCCCGTCGGATAGCTCACTGTGTGGTCGCCGTCGCGCTCCCGGGACCCGTCTCTTCCCGCGTCGGCAGGACGGGCCCACGCACGGTCCAGCCGATGCCGTTGCCTGCCTCGATCACCAGCACCACGTTTTCGCCAAGACTGCCGCCGCCGTTGATCTTCACATCGCGCAGCATGCGCAACGAGTGCACGTGCAACTTGCGCTCGCGATCAAGCAAAACCGGATGATTGATGCAGCCTTGACGGTTACGGTCGTTGCCTTGGAGGCCGGGATTGGCCGAATTCACGGACACCGTTGTTACGTTCATGGCTGAGCATCGGCTCGGCCAATTCGGTATTGCCAAGTCGCCGATTGCATCACCGTCGACATCGGATCGGGTAGGGAGCCGGGATCCCCCGGCCCCCTACCACACCAGCGTACCTGCGGTTCCGCATACTGCGGTTCACGAGTGACGCTGAAGAGTGCGGCGGGATTCGTCATCAAGACTAACCCAGACCGCTCTCCCCGCTTTCGTTTGCCCGGCTGCCGCCGTGACCGACTCGGCACCACACGGCCTACCCACGGGATACTGTCCCGCCTATTGGCCCCTGGTCCCGGTTGCCCGGGCTTCTGCTTGATCGTCGATCATCGAGGTTCAGCCGTCCTGATTACGGTCTCTCATGTTCGGCCCTTCGGTCGTACTGCACCTGTTACGGCCACTGCTGAACGCGCCAGGGATGGCGTGAATGACGACAACGCAGGAGCGGTTTTCGGCCTTCTCGCTCCGCCTTGCAGCGTCACCCTTGACGGAGGGCGTCCTGCCCACCGCCCTCCGGGCCGCCTCCGGCGTTCGGCCGCGTTCCAAACGCGGCACGTCAGGCATGAGGCGAGATCTCCCCGGGTATGACACACCTGCCTTCGCGCTTATGCCTGTCGGATATACGTCACGTCGTCTGTGCAAGTACCGGGCTTTGACCTTTTTGGCTGCCTCACCCCAACATGCCGCCTCGTATCCGCTTCCTGTTC
>JBATAQ010000213.1:0-3039 GCA_049661925.1 Dokdonella sp. | reverse complement strand
CGTTGTCTCCCAGCCAACCGGCGGCGCGGGCGCGATCGATTGCCGCGTCGAGCACGCGGAATGCCAACGGGTATTCGCTGCGCAAATAGATGTAGCCGCGCGTTGCGCCGACGGCGAGTCCGGCGATCGCCATGCCTTCGATCAGCAGGTACGGATCGCCTTCCATCAACATGCGGTCGGAGTACGTGCCGGAATCGCCTTCGTCGGCGTTGCACACGATGTATTTCTGATCGGTGCTGGTGCCGAGCACGGTGTTCCACTTGATGCCGGTCGGGAACGCTGCGCCGCCGCGTCCGCGCAAACCGGAGTCAGTGATGGTGGCGACAATCTGCTCACACGAGTGCGCGAGCGCCGCACGCAATCCATTCCAGCCGCCATGTGCAGCGTAGTCGTCCAGCGACAGCGGATCGGTGATGCCAACGCGCCGATAGCAGAGCCTTTCCTGGCCCAGCATCCACGGCATCTGATCGACGACACCGATGCGCAGTGCGTGCGCGCCGCCGTGCAGGAAATCGGCATCGAACAGCGCAGCGACTTCGTTCACTTCGATCGGGCCATAGCCGACGCGCCCTTCGTCGGTCACCACTTCAACCAGCGGCTCCAGCCAACACATGCCGCGCGAGCCGTTGCGGATGATTTCAATGGCGACGCCGCGTTGATCGGCCCTCGCGATGATGGCTTGCACCACCTCATCGGCACCGACAGCGACGGCGCTGGAATCACCGGATATGTAGATGCGGGTCGTCATTGCGCGTCGCCCGCTTTCGCGTCGTCGAGAGCATCCAGCAAGCGATCAATACGTTCCGGCGTCATGCGTCCATGCAACCTGCCATCGAGCATCAGCGACGGACCGCTGGCGCAGTTGCCGAGGCAGTAGACCGGCTCCAGCGTCACCGCGTTGTCCGCCGTCGTTTCATGCTGGTTGACCTGTAAACGCTCGCAAACGTGGCGCTCCAGCGCTCGCGCACCGACCGCCTGACAAGCTTCCGCGCGACACAACTGCAAACGATGCCGGCCCGGCGCGGTGTCGCGAAAGTCGTGATAGAAACTGATAACGCCATGCACATCGGCGCGACTCAGGTTCAATGCATTCGCAATCAGCGGCACTGCTGACGGCGGCACGAATCCAAGCGCCGCCTGGATGCCGTGCAGGATGGGTAGCAGGGCGCCGGGAAGATCGCGCAGACGGGCGAGCACCTCATCGACAGCCGCGCGCTGGCTCGCGCTCAATGGCGTGTCGAGCGCGATTGGCTCAATCGGCGCGGCCGATGACGGATGCAGCTCACTCGCGGATTTCATGGCGCTTCTTTGTAACCCATCCCGCAATTATGCCCGCCCTGTCATCGCAACACCCTCCACCCCCGTCATTCCAGCGCAGGCTGGAATCCAGTAGGTAGCGGCTTTTGGCAAGGTTTTCGTTAACGTCGTTGACCAACGACTACCGTCCCAAAAAGGACTGCCAAGAGCGTCCGCCTACTGGATTCCAGCCTGCGCTGGAAAGACGAGGGTGTTGGGCAGCGCTTGCATGTAGGCACGATGCTGTCTCGGGCGTGCGTGCGTGCTGGCCTGTGCGTGCGGGCTTGCCAAGCAAACGAAGAATATTTCTTCGTCATCCTCGCGTAGGCGGGGATCCATTTTGACTTTGTTGTGTCTTTACTGGCCTGACGAAGATCAAAATGGATTGACCAGCCTGCGGCTGTTGAAGAGCGCCTCCGCCTCCGCGGGAACGACGAGAGTGATGAGTAGCGCTTTCGCGCAGCCGCGCTGCTAACCGAGTGTGCATGTAGTGCGCGTGCGAGCCCGCCACGCCGACCAACAATATTTCTTCGTCGTTCCCGCGCAGGCGGGGACCCAGTAGGTGGCGGCTTTTGGCAACGCTTTATTGAGTTCGTCGGCTAACAGGTCACCGCCCCGAAAGAATGCCAAGAGCTTTTACCCACTAGATTCCCGCCTACGCGGGAACGACGAGTGGGAAAGTGTCGCGTCCACGAACCGTCTGCCTGACTACTTCGAACTTCGCCCGAACCCTCAGTTTCCCTTCTCCGCTCGGGAGAAGGTGCCCGGAGGGCGGATGAGGGTCCGCTCGAAGCGATCAAGTCAGCAAACGTCACCCAGACTACTCCGCCCGAACCCTCACCCGGCGCGTTGCGCCACGCGCATTCGCGCCATCCTTGGCGCTCACCCTTCGGGCGACTCCGTCGTGCAAACCGGCTGTCCTGCCGGTTTGTCTCCCGGCGGGAGAGGGGACCCATCACTTCGACCCCAATCCCCCATCGGGCACAATGCCGCCATGGAAACCTATCTGGTCGGCGGCGCAGTGCGCGACAGGTTGCTCGGTCGGGATGTGACTGATCGCGATCATGTTGTGGTCGGCAGTACGCCCGAGGCGATGCTGGCGGCGGGCTTTCGGCCAGTTGGCAAGGATTTCCCGGTGTTCCTGCACGCGCAGACCGGCGAGGAGTACGCGCTGGCGCGCAGTGAGCGCAAGTCTGGGCGCGGCTACCACGGCTTCACCTTCATCGCCGATCCGTCGGTCACGCTGGAAGCGGACCTGCAACGCCGCGACCTGACCATCAACGCGATGGCGCAACACGCCGACGGCACGCTGGTCGATCCCTACGGCGGTGCCGCGGATATCGAAGCGCGCATCCTGCGTCACGTGTCGCCGGCGTTCGCCGAAGACCCAGTGCGCATCTTGCGGATCGCGCGTTTCCTCGCGCGCTTCGCGTCGCTCGGATTTCGCATTGCTGACGAAACCATGGCGCTGATGCGCAGCATGGTCGAGGCCGGTGAGGTCGATCATCTCGTGCCCGAGCGCGTGTTCGCGGAAACGCGCAAGGCGCTGCGCGAGGCGACGCCATCGGCGTTCCTGCAAGCCTTGCGCGAATGCGACGCGTTGCGCGTGCTGTTTCCGGAAGTCGACGCGCTGTACGGCGTGCCGCAGCGTGCCGAATTCCATCCGGAAATCGACACCGGCATCCACACCGAAATGGTGCTCGACATGGCCGCGCGACTGGCGCCCGGCGATGACCTGATCGG
>JBATAQ010000212.1:0-21068 GCA_049661925.1 Dokdonella sp. | reverse complement strand
GTGTTGCGGAAATCGACGGTGCGGCCCTGGCCATCGGTGAGGCGGCCATCGTCGAGTACTTGCAGCAACACGTTGAACACATCGGGATGCGCCTTCTCGACTTCGTCGAGCAGGATGACGCTGTACGGACGCCGCCGCACGGCTTCGGTCAGGGCGCCGCCTTCTTCGTAGCCGACGTAGCCCGGCGGCGCGCCGATCAGGCGGCTGACCGAGTGCTTCTCCATGTACTCGCTCATGTCGACGCGGACCATGGCGTCGCTGGAATCGAACAGGAAATCGGCCAGCGCCTTGCAAAGTTCAGTCTTGCCGACGCCGGTCGGCCCCAGGAACAGGAACGAGCCGTTCGGCCGATTCGGATCGGACAGGCCAGCGCGTGAACGCCGAATCGCATCGGCGACGGCGTGCACGGCTTCGTCCTGGCCGACCACGCGCTGGTGCAGTTCGTCTTCCATGCGCAGCAACTTGTCGCGTTCTCCTTCGAGCATCTTGCTGACCGGAATGCCGGTCCAGCGCGCGACCACTTCGGCGATCTCTTCAGCGGTGACCTTGTCCTGCAGCAGCTTGAAACCCTGCGTCTCGGTTTCGGCGGCGTCGGCGAGTTGCTTCTCCAGTTGCGGCAGGCTGCCGTACTGGATTTCCGACACGCGCGCGTAGTCGCCCGCACGCATTGCGGCGTCGAGATCGATGCGCGCTTTCTCGATCGCTTCCTTGAGCTTCTTGCTACCCGCGACGACGGCTTTTTCGGACTTCCAGATTTCTTCGAGATCGGAAAAATCGCGTTCGAGTTCGTCAATCTGGGTTTCCAGATCGTCAAGGCGCTGTTTCGATTCGGAATCCTTTTCCTTCTTCAAGGCTTCGCGCTGGATCTTCAGCTGGATCAGGCGGCGTTCCTTGCGATCGAGCTCTTCCGGCTTGGAATCGATCTCCATGCGGATGCGCGAGGCGGCTTCATCCATCAGGTCGATGGCCTTGTCCGGCAACTGGCGATCGGTGATGTAGCGGTTGGACAGCGTCGCCGCCGCGACGATGGCGGGATCGGTGATCTCGACGCCGTGGTGGACGGCGTACTTTTCCTTGAGGCCGCGCAGGATCGCGATGGTGTCCTCGACGCTGGGTTCGCCGACGAAAACCTTCTGGAAGCGGCGCTCCAGCGCGGCGTCCTTTTCAATGTACTTGCGATATTCGTCGAGCGTGGTCGCGCCGACGCAATGCAGCTCGCCGCGAGCGAGCGCGGGCTTGAGCATGTTGCCGGCGTCCATCGAACCTTCGGCCTTGCCGGCGCCGACCATGGTGTGCAGCTCGTCGATGAAAAGAATCACGCGACCATCTTGCTTGGACAGGTCGCTGAGCACGGCTTTCAGGCGCTCTTCGAATTCGCCACGAAACTTGGCACCGGCAATCAGCGCGCCCATGTCCAGTGACAGCACGCGGCGATCGCGCAAGCCTTCCGGCACTTCGCCGTGGACAACGCGCTGCGCCAGTCCTTCGACGATGGCGGTCTTGCCGACACCGGGTTCGCCGATCAGCACGGGATTGTTCTTGGTGCGCCGTTGCAGCACCTGGATGACGCGGCGGATTTCCTCGTCGCGGCCAATCACCGGATCGAGCTTGCCGGACTCGGCGAGGGCGGTCAGGTCGATGCAGTATTTTTCGAGAGCCTGGCGTTGCTCTTCGGCACCTTCGCTCTGCACCTTTTCGCCGCCGCGCATCGCGTCGATGGCCGCTTCCAGGCGCGAGCGATCCGCACCGGCGGCTTTCAGCGCCGCCCCAACTTCCCCCTTGTCATCGAGTGCGGCCAGCACGAACAACTCACTCGCAATGAATGCATCGCCGCGCTGCTGGGCCAGCTTGTCCGTGAGGTTGAGCAGTCGAGTCAGCTCGTTCGAAACATTGATATTGCCTTCCTGCCCGCTCACCTTTGGCAGCGCGTCCAGCGCCTGGCCGATACGCGCCCGCAAGGCAACCACCGGGACGCCGCTTTGAGCGAGTAACGGTGTGGTCGAACCGCCTTGCTGGTCGAGCAGCGCAGCCATCACATGGGCCGGCTCCAACATGTTGTTGTCGCGACCCACGGCAACGCTTTGCGCATCGCTGAGCGCTTGCTGGAAACGTGACGTCAATTTGTCCATTCGCATGCTGGAACCCTCCGAACGCTTTGCTGGCGACGCCAGCGACTGCGGAGAAATTGGGGTTCGTGCGCGGACTTGCAAGCGCAAGGCACGGATTACGCTTGTCAGAAACAAATAGGCCCCGAAGGCCAGGGAGAGCCTTCGGGGCCGGGAAGATCAGACCGGGGAGAGTCCGAGCTTCGGGCATCGCCAGCAGGGGAACTGGGTCAGCCATGAATGCCATTGCGTGCATTCGAGAACTAGGAACGGAAACTTTCAGAAAAGTTCCTGCGCTTGCGGCAAAAGTTTAGACCAGTGCCTGGAACGTCGAGCGCATCACGAAACGGTACGCCCCGGTCGCAAAAAACGAGTCCCAAAGAAAAGGCCCCGAGCGCCAGGGGGAGCGCTCGGGGCCGGTGGAAGACCGGTCTTGGGGAGGAGCCGGCCTTCGGGATTCACCGGCCAGGGGGGACCGAATGAATCCATGGGTGCCGTTGCGTGCACCCGACGATTAAGACGCTGTCAGATACAAAAAAGTTGCCGCACCTTTGCAAGACGATTTAGCACCGATTCAGCCTTTTGGCACCGCCGTCGCGGCGGTCTGCTTTTGACCACTCGCCATCGCCTTTAGCCGACTGATCGCCCGGCCCAATGCGTAGTCGGTTTTCGCGCCAATCGGCAGCAGGCCCGAGGCAGGAAGGGCCGTCTCTTCGCCGTTGGCCAAGTGGTTGGGCAGGTCGCGTTCGCTGAACGCGAAACCGCTCGCAGCACCGTCAGCGCTGTCTTTATCGACCAGAACCACGTCGGGCGAAATGCCCTGCGCCTGGATCGACGTGCCGTCCGGCGTGTAGTAGCGCGCCGTGGTCAGCTTGACGGCGAAATCGCCGTCGATTGGTAGCACCGTCTGCACCGATCCCTTGCCGAACGAGCGTCGACCCATCAGCACGGCGCGATGGTTGTCCTTGAGCGCTCCCGCGACGATCTCGGACGCCGACGCGCTGCCGTTGTCGATCAACACGACCAGGTTGGTTCCGTTGAGGCTGTCGCCCGGTGTGGCATCAAAACTGAGATCGGCTTCGGCGACGCGGCCGCGCGTTGAAACGATAGTGCCTTTGCTGAGGAATTGATCGCTTACGTCGACCGCAGCGCTCACCAGGCCGCCCGGATTGCTGCGCAGGTCGAGGACCGCGCCCTTCAATGGGCCAGCATTTTCCTGTAGCAGTTGGGCGACACGCTTGCGCAGGTCGGTGCCGGTCTCGGCCTGGAACTGGGCGATCCGCAGGTAGCCGTAGCCGGGTTCAACCAGCCGACCGCTGACGCTGGCGATGTGGATGATCTCGCGCTCAAGGTGCACGTCGATCGGCTTCGTCAGCCCTTCCCGAATAACGCTGAGCACGACTTCGCTGCCCGGCTTGCCACGCAGCTGATCGATGGCGTCATTCACTTCGGCGGCAACGATCGGCTTGCCATCGATGCGCAGGATCACGTCACCCGCACGGATTCCCGCGCGTTGCGCCGGAGTGCCGTCGAACGGCGCGATCACCCGCAACACGCCTTCGTTACCGGCCACCTCAATACCCAGCCCGGCGTAACTTCCGTTGGTTTCTTCGGTCAGCAATTCCATCTGGACCCGATCCAGGTATTCGCTGTGCGGGTCCAGGTTGGACAACATGCCGCGGATCGCTGCCTGCATCAGCTTCTCATCGCTGATGTCTTCCACGTAGGCTTGTTTGACCAGGCTGTAGACGGCGGTGAAACGGCGGATGTCGGCCAGACTGACCGTGTTGGTCGGCGCATTCTTTGCGGTGCCAGCGATTGGTGTCTCGACCGATGTCGATTCGCTCGCCGGCACCGGTGGTGTGTCGGCAGCGCACGGAATTGCACTCAAGGCCAGCAACAAGGAGATCGAAAAACGTATGAACATGGAAGCCTCGGGCAAAACGTGACGACAAATTATTGCTGATTGTAGGGACGCTCTGATTAACGTCGCACGGTGCGTTGCTAAATGGGTCGAGAACCTGGACCTGCAAGAGCTGCGGTCAATCGTTCTCAGCGTTTGAACCATGTCGCCGGATCGATGGCACTGCCTTTCTGGCGCAATTCGAAGTACACGCTATCGCCATGTTGGCCACCACTCGCGCCGCTGCTGGCAACGATTTCGCCGGCCTGCACCCAGTCGCCGACCTCGCGGCGCAGCGTTTCGTTGTAACCGTACAGGCTCAAATAATTGTCGCCGTGGTCGATGATGATCATCAGGCCGTAACCCTTGAACCAGTCGGCGAACACCACCCGACCGTAAGCGACCGCACGTACGTCACTGCCTGCAGTGGCGGCGAGACGTACGCCACTACTGCGCTGGCCGTTCGCCTCGCTGCCAAACTTCGCCAGCAGCTTGCCCGAAACAGGCTTGGCGAGACGCCCGCGCAGACTGGCGAATGATTCGGCGCCGACCAATTGAGTCGGGATATCGGCAAATACATCCTTCAATTGCTCAAGCAGGTCGACCAGACCCTTCTCATTCTTCGCCAACGCGTCGATGCGTGAACCGGCCTGGGCAAGATCGGTTTCGACCGTTGCCAGCAGACGAGCACGTTCGGCACGTTGCTGGTCGAGTTTCGCACTTTCGCCAGCGCGCGCTTCGCGGCTGGCGGCCAGGCTGGCTTTGGCATTGACGATGGATTGCTGGACGCTGGCCAATTCAGCCAGTTCCTTTTGCAACGCGTCGATCTGGCGAACTTGCGCTTGCTGGAAATAGCGGTGGTAGGCGAGGACGCGTGCAATGGCCGCGACATCGTCCTGTTGCAGCAACAACTTCAGTTCTTCGTGACGGCCGAGCGCGTAGGCCGAGCGCAGCAGGCTGGCAAGCGCTTCGCGCTGGCTGCGCAAGCTGGCGACCAGTGCATCGCGGCGCGTGTCCAAGCTTGCAAGCTCCACTTCCTTCGCGGCGATCGCGTCGTCGAGTCCGCGCAGGTCCTTGGCAATCGTTGCGATGGCCAGATCCTGCTCGCGCACATCGCGGGTCAATGCGTCGCGTTCGCCGCGCTGTTCTTCAGAACGCGCCGTCAGTTCCTTGATCTGTTTGCGTAGCGTCTCCAGTTGTTGCAGCGCGGCCGTTTCCCTGGCCTTGCGCTGTGCGGGCGCGGGTTCCTGCGCGAGGGCGACCGACAGTGCTAACACCAGCAATGCCATCACCACTTGGCGCAACGTTCGCTTGGCGAGTGATCCGATCACGCCGCGTCGAAATGGACCAGGCTGTGCCCGCTCATTTCGGATGGTTTTACAAGACCCATCAAGGCCAGCGCCGTTGGTGCGAGATCACTCAACGCGCCGGGCGTTAGCGTCGCATCTCGACCAACATAAACCAGCGGCACTGGCCCGACCGTGTGTTGCGTGTGCGGACGGCCTTGGTCGTCGACCATCTGTTCGAGATTGCCGTGGTCGGCGCTGATCAACATTTCGCCACCGGCGGCGAGAATTGCCGGGGTGATTTTACCGAGCGCGACATCCACCGCTTGAGCCGCTTCGATGCCGGCTGCCTCAATGCCGGTATGGCCAACCATGTCGGGGTTGGCGATGTTGCAGACGATGAAATCGAAGCGCGCGGAGCCAATCGCGTCGACCAGTTTTTCGGTCAGTTCGGGGCAGCTCATCTCCGGTTGCAAGTCGTAGGTCGCCACTTTGGCGCTCGGCACCAGGATGCGCTCTTCGCCATCGAAAGGCGCTTCGCGGCCGCCAGAAAAGAAAAAGGTGACGTGCGCGTACTTCTCGGTTTCGGCAATGCGCAGTTGGCGCATGCCGAGGTCGGCCAGATATTCGCCGAGCGAGTTATGCATCGATTGTGGTGCCCAGCCTATTGCCGTGACCGGCAAGTCGGCCGCGTATTCGGTCAACGTCACGAAGGCGGACAAACGGATCAGCCGGCGCTTGAAGTCATCGAACGCGGGTTCGACCAGCACACGACTCAACTGCCGCGCACGGTCGGCACGAAAGTTCATGAAAACCACGGCATCACCATCGACGATTCGCGCGCCTTCGCCAATCAAACTGGGTTTGACGAACTCATCGTTCTCGTCGCGCGCATAGGCAGCTAGCAAGGCATCGCCGCTGTTGTCGAAATGCAGTGGCGATTGGGCTTCAGCGATTGCGTTCCATGCCAGCTCGACACGATCCCAGCGTTCATCGCGATCCATCGCGTAGTAGCGACCACTGACACTCGCAACCCGCGCACCGGTTTCGGCACAGACCGCATCGAGCGCGATCAGACTATCCGCCGCACTGCGCGGCGGCATATCACGACCGTCCAGGAATGCATGCACGGCGATCTTGCCCACGCCCTGTGCCTTGGCCAATCGCAACATTTCGAAAATGTGCTTCTGGTGGCTGTGCACGCCGCCGGGAGAAAGCAGGCCGAACACATGCAATGTTCCGTTCGACGCTTTGGCAGCATCACACGCCTTCAGCAACGCGGCATTGCTCGCGAACTCGCCATCGGCAATCGCCTTGTCGATCAGGGTCAGGTCTTGATACACCACGCGACCACCACCGATATTCATGTGGCCAACTTCGGAATTGCCCATCTGGCCGGGCGGAAGGCCAACGTGTTCGCCGTGCGTCTGCACCAGCGTGTGCGGATACTTTGCCAGCAAGCCGCGCCAGTTCGGCAGCTCGGCCTGCGCGATCGGGTTGTGGCTCGGGTCGTCGCGATGGCCCCAGCCATCGAGGATCAACAGCAGCACGGGACGGGGTCGGGACACGGCGTTCGACTTCCTCAGAACAAGGTGGCGATTCTAACGCGCCGATCCATTCGTCTATTCCGACAGTCGTCTGACATGCCTTAAACGCTTGCGACTGATCGCGCATCCAAGCACCACTCAAGCAACCACCAAGCAACCATCAACGGGAGACACATCATGCGTTCCATCCTTCTCATCGCGCTGCTGATGCTCAGCGCCGTTGCCATCGCGGGCGACGACGATAACGACACCAGCAAGGTCAACGGCTCGGTCAACGTGCAGGACGGCCAGACCGCAGGCTCGCTGGACACCGTCAATGGATCGATCCGTGTCGGAGACAACGCCACCATCACCACCGCAGGCACCGTCAACGGTTCGATCACGCTCGGCAACGACGTCAACGCGCGTTCGCTGGATACGGTGAACGGCGCAATCAGCGTCGGTTCTCGCTCCAACATCAGCGGCGATATCGACGCGGTCAACGGACGCGTTTCGCTGGCCGAAGGCGTCGACGTGCAAGGCAAGGTCGAAAACGTCAACGGCGAAATCCGCCTGACCGCCGCGCATGTCGCCGGCCACATCAAGACCACCAGCGGCGACATCCGAATCGGCGCTGACTCGCGCGTCGACGGCGGCATCCTCGTCGAAAAACCCGGCTGGTTTTTTGGCAACAGCAAAACCCCGCGCATCGTCATCGGCCCCCGCGCCGTCGTCGGCGGCACGCTGGAATTCCGCCGCGACGTGGAGTTGTACGTCAGCGAAACCGCAGCCGTCGGGAAGATCATCGGTGCCACGGCGAAGCAGTTCAGTGGTGACAATCCCTGACCGCAAGCTCGACGCTCAATTATTTCCCATGCCCCCGTCAGGCGCCTGACTTCGAGCAGGCCAACTCGCTTATCCCGGGTCGGAGAGTCCCGATCAGGGCAATTGGATTTTCGTCGCGGGTGGCCGCAACTACATGGTGTTGCGTCGGTATGTAAAACTGGGGAGGGATCGTGGCTGTCCCGCTCCAAAGCGGTTTTATATTGCGAATAAGCGCGTTGTCGCCGGTGTTCCATTGATTGCGGACGCGATGATACGAATCCGGAATCGGTGTGCGAATGGCAGACGTCGCCGGGATCATCAGCAACAAAAAAGCCCCGCAGTGCGGGGCTTCTTTAGAGTGGATCGGTGAACGTTTCAGGCCTTGCGTTGGCGACGGCGGATACCCACCAATCCGATCAGCCCGGCGAGACCAGCCAATCCAAACAAACTCCACTGGCCCAGCGTCGGCACCGGGATATTGACAGCGGGTTGCGGAGGGATAGGCGGCGCGCCCAAAGCCGTTACGTTGATGTCGTCCAGATTGAAGTTTGTCACCACGCCACTGTTGGCTGTGTTGGCCAGGAACTGAACCAGATGGCTTCCACCGTCGGCAAACGGGGTGAGATTAGCCGATCGTTGCGAATAGGTAGCCGCCCCACAAGATGGGTCGGTCGCATTGATTCGGAAAATCTCGGTGCCATCGACCGTAACCTGAAAGAAGTCGGCTACGTCGCCGCTACACTCCCCAGCCCACAACTGGAACGTCAACTGTGTGCTGCCGCCCGGATTGGAGGGGATGATGATCTGCTGACCTTCTGACGTAATTTCCGGGTCTACGCTACCACCCAGCCACGCCCAGTAAGCGCCAGCGAAAGGGCCGGCGGTGCCACCGCCGTCGCCGCAGCCTCCCGTGTCACAAATACCGGTACCGAAATTTGTCGAAAAGTCGATCCACGGCGACGCATCGCCATTGCCGATATCTTCGAAACTACAATCCTTGACGATGGCGTTAGTGCACGTGATAGGCGCGCCATTGACGGTTGGTGGAGGTACGTTCGTATTGCGTTGCCGTTCGCTGTTCGCAAGCGCCGGCTGCACTGAAAACAAGCTGACACATGCCAGCGCGAGTAATTTCATCTTCATGACTATGTCCTTCCCCGAAATGAGTATTGATGGCAGCGACGAGACCAGATGAACGGGACTATAACTCCATCAGACGCGCCGCGTGGCGCAAGACTAGCACCAACTTGCCGCAAGTCGTGATCCACATGATTTGAGCGATGCCAAAAATAACAAGCGATTCGTCACTGCCCAGTGAAGAGATTGAGCGTGGAAAGACGCATGTTCAGTAACCATACGCCCGCTGCAACAGTTACGACCCGCCACATCGGATATTCACTTGGCTCACTGTCACAGATAGCGATCAGCTTGCTGCGACCTCAGCGAGGTCGTGGTTGGTGGGCGCTCTATTTGCTCGTCGCTGCCGGAAGCTGCGCCGGGACGACCGCCACTGGCACGTCGTCGGCGGGTGTTTCCTTGTTGCCGATCAACTTGCGCAGGAACGGGATCAGCACGACCAGTGCGACACCAACGATGACGCTGCCCCAGCCGAGGCGTGCGAACAGTGTCGCGTAATCGGGGTTGGTCACCAGCGCCGTGTTGCCGGCGGGCTCGGGGACCATGCCGGAAAAATCGCCGGCAAACAGCGATGCAATTCCAATGACCATCATCCAGCTTCCCATCATGATGCCCTGGTACTTGCGCGGCGCCAATTTGCCGATCATGGCGTAGCCGATCGGGGAGATCAGCAACTCGCCAAGACTTTGCAAAACATAGCTACCAAACAGCCAGACGAAAGCGCTGCGACCAACGTCATTGGCGAGCGAGATGCCGACCGGGAGGGCGAGGAAGCCAAGGCCCATCAGCAACAGCGCGATGGAAAACTGTAGCGGGATATCGATGTTCCAGCCTTTCCGACGCAGACTTGCGAACAGTGCGGCGAGCAACGGACCGCCAATGACGATCACCACGGTGTTGATATTCTGCACCCATTGCGGCGCGACCTCGACGCCCCACACCCGCAAGTCGACGTTGTTGACCGCAAACAGTTGCAGGCCATTCGGCGCCATCTGATACAGCGACCAGAACACCAGCGATCCAAGCGCCAGCAGCAGGAATGCCCGCATATGATTGCGTTCGATCCGATCACGATGCTTGAGCGTGATGTAGAGCAAGCCGGCCGCGACCAGCGCACCAATGCTCTTGAGCAGGATTCCGGTCGAGCCGGTGTTTTGCAGCATGATCCATACCGTCGGCACCAGCGCTATCACGATGGCGATGCCGGCGATCAGTCGCAGGCGAAATGCAGTCGGCGACGCATCCAGCAACGGCGTATCGCGATCGGCCAGCGTGCGCCAGTTGATGCCGGCCAAGATGATCGCGAGAAAGTTACCGATGCTGGCGAACCAGAACAGCCGACTGTAGTTCTCGGTCAACTGGTAATTCCCGGCGACGGCGAAGCCGATGAAGAAACCGATGTTCATGCCGGCGTAATTCCACAGGAACGCGCCTTCGCGGCGGCTGTCTTCCGGCGTGAAGCGCTGAGTCAGCATCATGTTGACGCAGGTGACGTTGAGGCCGCTGCCGGTGAGGAACAGCGCCAGTCCCCAATAGAACGAAGCGGTCGTGCCGGCGGCGATGATTCCGCAACCGAGTACCTGCAACACCATGCCGCCCACGAACAGGTTGCGGTTGCTCATAAAGCGGCCGCCCAGATACCCGCCGAACAAGTGCAGGCCATAATTGAACGCGCCAAACACCCCCATCGTCGCGGCGGCTTGCTTGGCCGAAAAGCCAAGATGTTTGGTCGCGTACAAGACCAAGGTTGAGTAGAGCACGGCAAAACCCAGCGTGCAGACGATCTGGATGAAGAACAGCACGCCGCTGCCTTCGGGAATATTCTTCAGTTTGCTGGTCAGCGATTGCAAGATATTGTCCCCGTGGTTGGCACGTGTTCCGGTTGTTGCTTGGCGAGACGAGAGGGTGTCGCCCTACTTCGCCAGTTTTGTCAGCAAGCTGTGCCAGAAATCGAGTGCCGCCGGCACTTCGGACGCCAGCAACTTTTCGTTGAGTCCATGGGCGAAATCGTCGTTGGGTTTTCCGAAGTTGGGCGAGACGCCGTAACTGGGAACGCCGGCATTGCGGAAGTACAAGCTGTCCGATGCGCCGGCCGACATGCCCGGCACCACCTCCAAGCCCGGGAAGCGTTCGTGCACGGTGGCGGTGACTGCGGCAACGACGTCGGCGCGCAGTGGTGAAGCATCGCTTGCTGTCGGCGGCGGTTGTTGCACGGTGATCGTCACGCTCGGATCGGCTACCACTTTGTTGAGTGCTGCTTCGACCGAAGCCACGCTCTCGCCAGGAAAAATGCGGCAGTTGATGTTGGCAGCGGCGCGCTGCGGCAAGGCATTGAGCGCGTGGCCGCCCTCGATCGTGGTTGCCACGCAAGTGGTGCGCAATTGACCGACGTAAGCCGGATCGGCGGAAATAGTGGCGGCCGCCTTCGCGTCGCTCGGGTCAGCGCTGAACTTCAGCATGGCCTGCGCAAGCGGTCCGCTGCTGTGCGTGCCGATGGCCTTCAGCGAGGCGAGCGTGATCTCGCTGTGCTGCACCGGAAAGGCATGGCGCGCGACATGATCGAGTGCGCTACCGAGCCGGTAGATGGCGTTGTCCGGCGTGGGTGCGCTGGAATGGCCGCCGGGTGAGGTGACCGTGAGCAGGAAGTCCGCATAGGTTTTTTCGGCCGCTTGTATCTCGTACTCGACCGGCTTGAGCTGGTCGTTGTAGGTGCCGCCACCGGCATCGGCGTTGAGCAGGAATTCGGCATCGTGATAGCGCTCGGCGAGAACTCGCGTGGAGGCCATCGTGGTTTCCTCGTCGCCGGAGAACACCAGGATCAATTCGTGGCCGGGCACGAAGCCCTCGCGCTTGAAGCGCATCATCGTGGCGACCAGGGTGACAAGGTTCGTCTTCATGTCGGCGGTGCCGCGACCGTAGATGTAACCGTTCTCCTCGATCAGCTTGAACGGGTCGCGGGTCCAGTCCTTCGGGTCGGCGGCGACCACGTCCAAATGTGCTGACAGCAGGATCGGCTTGGCGTTGCCCCTGCCGCTGCCGCGATAGTGCGCGACGAGCGCGGCCGTGCGGTCGACTGGGGTGATCTCGATATCGGATTTGGCGAACCCTGCCGATTCCAGTTGCGCGGCGAGGTATCGCGCGAATGCCGGCACCTGGTCCTTGCCTTCCACCGTCTGCGTGGCGATGGCGTGGCGCAACATTTCCATGGTTTCCGGCATCAGCTGTGCTGTGGTTTCGGCGGCGGCACCAGTTGCCTGCGCAAGCGCCAGCACGAGACAGGTACTGAGCAGAGAGCGGCGCATCGACATGACAGTGATCCTGGCTAGTGGCGAAGAGCGGCGAGTATCTGCCTGTGAAAGCGCTTCGACCAGAGGGGGTAATACGTCCGCGAACGCGGACTCCCGGCGTACCCGTCAAGACGGCAACCGATCAATCGCGACTGCGCCGCCACAGCGATTTCGGCTGGCCGCTGTGGGCGTACACTCCGCTGCTGGTCGCCACGGTCTGGCGCATGTCCAACATTCGAGGGGGAGATCGATGACGGATTTAACTCGTACTGTGCTCGGCGCAAAGTCCGGTCACTTGCTACGTGTGCTTGGAGTGGCGTTTGGTTTGGCGGTGCTGGTCGGCAACACGATCGGCATGGGCATCCTGCGCACGCCGGGCGAAGTCGCGGCACACGTGCCATCGGTGCCGTTGTTCATGGGCGTCTGGGTGGCCGGCGCGCTGTATGCGTTGCTCGGTGCGCTGACGGTATCGGAACTGGTTGCGATGCGTCCGCGTTCCGGTGGCTTGTATCCGTTGGTTCGACATGGACTTGGACCGTATCCGGGTTTCGTCGTCGGCTGGAGCGATTGGCTGTCGGGCTGCGGAAGCACCGCCGCTGTTGCAATCGTGCTCGGCGAATATGTCGGTCCACTGATCCCTGCGTTCGCTGGCCACGAAAAATTGATTGCGTGCAGCGTTGTACTGGCGTTCGGACTGATGCAATGGCGCGGAATTCGTGTCGGTGATGTCGCCCAGCAGCTGACCAGCTTGATCAAGGCACTAGCGCTGATCGTGCTGGCGTTGATCGCGTTGTTCATGACCCGCGATCCCGCGCATGTCGTCGCCGCGCATGTTGCAGCGCCGTCGCTGCCGCTGGGTATCCCCCTGGTGGGTGCTTTGATTATCGCGATGCAGTCGGCGATCTACACGTACGACGGCTGGACCGGCCCGATCTATTTCAGTGAGGAGCTGCAAGACCCGGCACGCGACGCCCCGCGCGCAATGATCAGCGGCGTGCTGCTGGTGATGGCGATCTACCTGCTGTTGAACGCGGCCTTCCTGAGCGTTATTCCGATAGCGGAAATGGCCGGCGATCCCTTCGTGGCAGCGACTGCCGCCGCGCGAATGTTCGGCCCGATGGGCGACACGGTGATTCGCATCGTGATGATCATCTCGCTGGTGGCGAGTGTGAATGCATTACTGTTGATGGTGTCACGCATCCCGTTCGCAATGAGCCGCGATGGCTTGCTTCCGATCCCCTTGCAACGAGTGAATCCAGGTGGCACGCCGGTACCGGCGTTGTGGACCAGCATCGCGGTTGCCCTGGTTTTGATCGCGACCAACACGTTCAACACCGTCGTCGCGATGCTGGCCTTCATGTTCGTTGCCAATTACGCAGTGACGTTCACCACGTTCTTCGTCATGCGCAAACGCCAGCCAGACGCGCCACGGCCGTTCCGCGTGCCGCTTTACCCGTTTGTGCCGGCACTCGCCCTGCTCGGGTCCCTGGCTTTCATGATCGCGGCCTTGGCCAGCGACACAACCAACAGTCTCTATGCTCTCGCCCTGGTCGGCATTTCCTGGCCGATCTACCGGATTTTTCGTCGATAGTTTTCAGCAAGATCGCATCGCCAAGATCGGAAGCACACGATAGGCGAGCCCGCATTGATCACACAAAAAGCCCCGCGTGTGCGGGGGCTTTTGACGCGGGACGGATGACTGCGCTAGACCTTGCGTTGACGGCGGCGAACAGCCACCCATCCGAGAAGTCCAGCAAGATTTGTCAGGCCAAATAAACTCCACTGGCCCATTGTCAGAATCGGTACTACGGATGTCGGTGGACGCGGTGGCGGCGCCAACGCGACAACGTTGATGTCGTCCAGCTTAAAGTTTGTGTTGATGCCGCTGTTGCCCGTTTTGGCCAGAAACTGACGCATATGAGTTTCACCATCGGCGAATGGGGTGAGGTTGGCTGATCGGTGCGAAATGCCCGTGCCAAGCAGCGCCTGAATCTGACAGCGTTCGCCTTGGCTCAGTTGCGAATAGTTCATGTGCAACTCCACTTGCCGGTGAAGCGGCGCAAGCTACCGCACCTGGGCCTCTCTACGGCACTGGGTGGTGCACTTCGAAGTTGAGCTCACCTGTCATTGATTGATTGCGGAGAGAGAGCGAGCGATTCATGGCGTGAGCCGGATTCCTCAATCGTAACCGTTCGCAAAAATGCGATCCGGACGGAAGCGTAGTGTCGCGTATTGTTGTTTGCCCGCCGGCTGTCCGGGTGCAGCCTGAAAATAACGCACGTCGCCAGTTGCGATGAAAGTATTGGAAGGACCCGCTGCGATACCCCAGAAGCCGGAGTGACGCGCACGGGCCACGCTGGGTGGGATGGTGTAACGCGTGTATAGCGACGCGATGGCAGTACCGCTTGCGACGTCGAGTACTCGAAAGTCTGTATCGACCTGTGGTTCCGCACACGGCGGCGTCGAGCAGAAGGGAGTGGCCACCGAGAATCCGGCGATTGCCAACCTTGACTCATCCGATGACAGTGTTGCCGCGTTGCCATACGTGGCGACTGCGGTAGACGGGCAATTTGGTGGTGCTTGAACACTGGCTCCTATGACGGTCTTGCCGGTGCGTGGTCCAGCTGGAGTCGCAAAGAAATCACCGAATGTATGGTCGAGACTTCCGTCCTGTTTGAGCTTGGCTATGCCAATGCCATCGGTGCAGCCGAAGCGTGTAAACCCTACCAGGTAGAGAGCATCGTTTGATGTGAGAAGCCCGGATGTTGCGACGATGGTATTGGCGCGATCATAGCGGTCTCCACCAATATCGAATGGCACCGTGGTGACCCCGTTGCCGGCAAAGCCGGTGGCAGGAACACCCGTTGAACTGACTTGCATGACCAGGTAGTCCCAGTTCATTCCACCCAGCTCCTGCAAGCGAGATCCCGCCAGATAGAGCCGCGGAGGAGACCCAAATCCAGCCCGCCCGCCAGTCGCAATGCCATGCAGTTCGCAGCCGCGAGACGTCGGGCAGTAATTTCCGGGGTTCGGAAAGACGGTGGCGTCAAAGCTGATCGATCCGTCTGCGTTGACCGTACCTTTGCGGAAGCTGGGACGCGCAACTCCGCCTTCGTATGTGGTCCCAGCCACCGCAATGGAAACCGTGCTCGGAAAAATCTGGTTGTCCCAGATGGCCATACCGCCGCTGTATTCGGCTTCGTCGCCGCCGAATGCGCTGGTGATATTGAGGTATTGGCCATCGGTACTGAAGACGACAACGCGGCTATCCGAATCGATGGCGCTGAATGACCGGTCGATCAGCACGAAAAGTCGATTGCCGAACACCTTCATGTCGAGCACGTTGACCACGTTTGCGCCGGTCGGCGACGGCGTGTTGGGGTAGACGACGTATTGGTCGCCGTTGAAACCGTAGGCACCGGGATTGGCCCAAACCTGACGCTGACCTGCCGCGTTGTAGCGGATCAGCCCGAGGTTGACTGATGGCGTCGCGCTACCAAACTGAGGCACGACCCCAGCGACGATCAGATCTCCATTCGCCAGCTGCACCACTTTTTTTCCGAGGTAGTTGTTGTTGATACTTCCCGCAAACGCATCCACAGCGAACTGTCCGGAATTGAAAGTGTTGTCGACGCTGTACGGTTCGACGCTTGTTGTAGCGGCGGGTTGCTCGGTTTGAGAGGGCGTTGGCGTAGTGCGACCCTGGTCACTCGGTCTCGCCATCACCCTTCCAGCCAAGAACGGCGTGATCAGGGTAAGCCCGACCAGCAACGCAGCAATACCCGCCCGATTGCGTTGCGCAGAGACCGCGCGATCGCAAGTACTTTGAAGGACATCGGAATATTTCATGATGAAACCTCATGGCGATGGACAGTGGCGGAGGAAAGGCGTCAGGGGCGGACTGGCAAACAGTGAGCCACTCTGTCGTACGATCACTACGACGGGATACGCAGTTCAGTCGCTGTTGCGGACATCGAGTCCCATGGCCGGGCACATGGCGGGTAGAGCATGCGTTTCAGCAGGGTCTAAATACAGGCGGACCGTTAGGATGGCTTGGCTACCCAATCCTTTGGAACCGCCACCCAGCCAGCCGTTCTTCCCTATTGCGTGTCTCGCACGCACCTGTGGGCAGCGTGCATGCCGAGTCGCCATGCCGCATGACGTGCCCTACGCACCCGGATGATTCGGGTCGATGTCGAGACGCCACCAATGTCGTCCAGCACTTCTTCCGCGTGCTGGAAACGATCCCGGTGCAGGCCGGCGCGGTGACGGCTGCAAGATGCCGTCATCACTCTCGAGGTTCGGCGCACGAACCAAAGCGGTGATTTCAGTCGACAGAAATTATTTTCAGAACGTATGTCCGCTTTTGTCGCGGAACTTCGTAACCCATGGCGAAAGGTCCGAAAACCAGCCGGGTTGCGCCGAAGATGCCGGCCTGCTGCTGGACGGTTGTCCACCGTTGCCCAGGAGTCTGCGTCATGAAGATCACCCGATTCGCCCACGCCGGCATGCCGTTGCTGCTGCTGTTGTGCGCCAACGCCGCATCGGCTGGCAGCGTCACTATTCCCAACACGTTCACCGCGCATACCCCGGCGGTGGCGGGGCAGGTCAATGCCAACTTCGGTGCGGTCGCTATTGCAGTCAACGGAAACGCCACGGACATCGCCGCGCTCCAAGCGGCCATGACGGCCGTGCAGACGCAATTGGCCACCCAGCAAACCACCATCGACACGCTCAACAGCACCGTCGCCGGGCAACAAACCGCGATCAACACGCTGAACACCACGGTGGCCGGCCAGCAGACTGCAATCGACGGGCTCACTTCCACTGTGGCCACCCTCAGTACGACAGTCGCCGGACAGCAAACAACCATCACCACACTCAACACCACGGTTGCGAGCCAGCAGACCGCGATCAACACGCTCAATACGACGGTGGCTGCCCACCAGACATCGATCAACACGCTGACCACCCAACTGGCCGCGGTGCAGGGCAGTTCGGTGATGGCGCTTGCGGCCAATCTGACCTTGGTCAACGTGCCCGATCCCAACAACACGAACATCCTGTACCGCACCGCGCAGCTTCATGGCATCAACTTGCAGGTGGTCAATGGCACGGGCAGTGAGGATTCCACCAACGGGCTGGGCAATCTGATCGTCGGTTACAACGCGACATCCTCCGGTGCACGCGTCGTCTGTTCAATAGGCGCATACGTCAACCAATCCAGCTGCCAGAGCGTCGGCGGAATCTGGACACGCAATCATCGCAGCGGTTCGCACAACCTCATCGTCGGCAACTTCAACGCCTACTCACAGTTCGGCGGTTTCTTGGCTGGCAATTCCAACGTCGCCAACGGCACCTATGCATCGGTCAGCGGCGGCTCGGGCAATACGGCCAGCGGCTATTTCTCGTCCGTCAGCGGCGGGTCTGATAATACGGCCAGCGGCGACAACTCTTCGGTGAGCGCTGGTGACAATAACGCGGCCAACACCTATTTTTCGTCCGTCGGAGGCGGTTCTTATAATACGGCTGGCGGAGAGGCTTCATCGGTCAGCGGCGGTTTTCACAACAACGCGTTCGGCGATGGAGGTTCCTCTGTCAGCGGCGGCACATACAACACCGCCATCGGTGAGGCTTCGTCCATCAGCGGCGGCCATAGCAATATTGCGGAAGGCCTGGAGTCATCGGTGAGCGGCGGCAGCAGCAATAAAGCCAACAACGACTTTTCGTCCGTCAGCGGTGGAAGCAGCAACATCGCCAGCGGCGTCTCTTCCTCCGTCAGCGGCGGCACCCAGAGCACAGCCAGCGGATTGAATTCATCCAGCAGCGGCGGCTTCAATAACACAGCCAGTGGCAGTTTTGCATCGACCAGCGGCGGTGCCAGCAACCTGGCAACCCAAACTTATTCCTCGATTAGCGGCGGAATCGGCAATACAGCCAGTGGCTCTTACTCATCCATTAGCGGTGGCAATACCAACACGGCCAGCGGCTCGTATTCATCAGTCAGCGGGGGCAATGGCAATAAGGCGAGCAGCTTTTATGCTTCGGTCAGTGGCGGCTCTGGCAACGAGGCGAAGGAACAATACGCATCGGTCAGCGGCGGCAACGGAAACAAGGCCAGCGGCCAGTATTCGACGGTCAACGGCGGCGCTGGTAACACCGCCAGCGGCAGCTGGTCGGCAGTTAGCGGCGGCGTTGCGAACTCCGCCAGCGGCGATACGTCGTCGGTCAGCGGAGGTAATTCCAACTTCGCGACAGGCTTGCACTCCTGGGTCGGCGGCGGCAACGCAAACCACGCTGATATGGCAAATACATCAGTCAGCGGCGGGTCGTACAACACGGCAAATGCCGACTCGTCAACGGTCAGCGGCGGCAATGGCAACATAGCCAGCGGCAGGTATTCGACCGTCAGCGGCGGCGATGGCAACACCGCCAGCGGCGCCCGATCGGTGGTCAGCGGCGGGTACAACCACACTGCGGGTGCCACATACAACTGGGTCGCTGGCAGCTTGTTCCAGTCTCAATGATGCGTATCGCACCCTCAACAGGAGAACTGCCATGCGCATGATCTTGCCACTACTTGCACTCGCGCTGGCTGGCGCGCTCGCGCCGGCCGACGCCGCTGACCGCATTTTCGTTGGCGGAGTTGACCGCACTCTTGGCGGAGGAACGGACCGCATCTTCGCCGATGGTTTCGACCCCTGCTGCACGCTCGGTGGTGAAGTGACCGGCCTCACCGGCAACGGACTGGTGTTGTACCTCGCCACCGACGCCTTCAGCGAGAGCAAGCCGGTCTCCGCCAATGGCGGCGGGGTGCGCTTGTACACGTTTACCCACACTGCGCCACCCGGCATCGCCTACGCGGTGACCGTCATGACGCAGCCCTCCGGCCAAACCTGCACGCTCAGCAATGCGACCGGAACAATGGCGAACATTGCCATCGACAACATCAACGCCACCTGCGTGGCCGGGCCGGCAGACTTGGTGTGGGATGACGGCGATTGGGATGACACGGACTGGCAATAGCCTGGTGCAGCGAACACGGCTACGACGTGTCGTCGTCGCAAGCCGGTGCCAAGGCGTTCTGGTTTCCCTATGCGCTCGCCATGAAACCGAGATCGCGATAGCTGTTGATGTAACCGCCACTGGCTGAGCCGAAGCGCGGGTTGCTGGCGTTGAGCGCGGGGAAAATGGAGTCGATCTGGCTTTCAGTCACGCCGAACCAGCGAGCCAGCGTAGCGGCGTACTGGTCAACCGCCAGCTTCGGAATCAACTGACCCCAGCCGGCGTCGTCGGGACCTCCACCGGTGAGATCGGGTAGCTCGCCGTAGATATCACGGCCGCGCACCGCGCCATCCGCGAGGCCAATCAGGAATTTTTTTCCCCACGTGTTCGCTTTTGCCACTGCCCGGCATTTCCTCATGGACACGGGAGGAATGCGCAATGGCAATACAACGGTTTCGGTGCCCGATCGCCGCTTTAGTGGCTTCGGTTTGTTTGATGGTGTTCTGCACGGCCGCGCGCGCACAGATCGTGACGACCGTGTCCTATTCTGGCCCGTCGATCAGCATTCCGGACAACAATCCCACCGGGGTCGACGTGTACGTGGAAGCATCCGGACTTGGCGTCCTGACCGACCTTGAGTTCCGTTTCGATGCATTGCCGGGCTGCGATGGCGCGGTAGGCAATCCGAACGCCGCGATCAGCCACAGCTTCGTCGGCGATCTGATCATCACGGTGACCGCGCCCGACGGTGCGCCCACCGTTGTGATCGTCAATCGACCGGGCCCCGCTCCAAGTGGCAGCGCAGCGAACAATTTCTGCGCCGTGCTGCTCGATGATGACGGCGGCTACCCGTCTATCGGTGGCATCACGCTCGGCAATAGCGACTTCGTAACGGGCAATTTTGCACCACAGAGTCCGCTTGCCGCCTTCGCCGGAGAGAATCCCAACGGATCGTGGAAGATCAAGGTCAGCGATAACGCCGGCATAGACACGGGAACGCTGAACCGTTTTTCGCTGATCCTGCATACCATCCCGGTCCCGCAGATCGTCGTTGATGTGATTGGCGATCCATTCCCCGACGGTTGCACGCCGGGCAGTTGCTCGTTGCGCGAAGCCATCAACCTGGCCAATGCGCAGCCGGGCCTTGATCGCATCCTGCTGCCCGCCTCGACCCAACTGCAACTGACCCGGGCGGGTGCCAACGAAGACAACAACTTCACCGGCGATCTCGACATCCTCGACGAAGTGGAGATCATCGGCGCTGGACCGACCCAGACCGCGCTGACCCAGACCAGCGCTGATCGCCTGTTCGAAGCAAACGGGCCGTGGAGAAACCTCACCTTGCGCAATTTGCGATTGCAGGGAGGCAGCCAGGTGGCTTTCGGTGGCGCGGTGCGAGTGAATGGCAGCTCGCGACTCACGATCGAGGATGCCGAACTCATCGGCAATCGGGCAACGTTCAAGGGCGGGGCAGTCCATTTCAAAGGCTTTGCAGACGATACGGGAGCCGTCTCGGCATCGTTTCGACGGGTCCGTTTCGACGACAACCAGGCGCTGGACCCAAGCGCCGGCCCCAGCTTTGGTGGCGCGATTTACGTGATCGCCAGCGGCGCTGACACGGCAGCCAAACCGATCGTGACGATCCATGATTCCCAGTTCGTCGGCAATCGCGCATACAGCGGCGGCGGTGCGGTGGTGCTCGATGCCGTGCAGAGTTTTTCTGCAAACCACGCCAGCATCCGCAACTCCGAGTTCGCCCAGAACGAGGTAAGCGGCTCGGGCGGAGGTGGCGCGATCGGCGTGACTGTCGACGAGTTCGGCGTAATGGCCATCGATGTCGAACAGTCGGTCTTCACCGACAACCGCGTCGTCGGACTCGACACCGCCAGCCGCGGTGGCGCCATCGCATCGGGGCTATTTGGAACCCGCATCTCCGCCTCCCTGTTCGACGGCAACTTCGCGCGCAGCGCCGGTGCGGTCTACTTCACCAATGG
>JBATAQ010000211.1:0-3821 GCA_049661925.1 Dokdonella sp. | reverse complement strand
CACAAACACACGGGCAGCCACGCTACTGCCTGTAGTGCCGCACGGCGAAACGAGATCGCATCCCGGTCCTGCCACAACCACCACCAAAACACCGGCACCAGCGCCACCCCACTCGATCGTGTCGCGGTGGCAAAGCCAATGACCAACGCGACCCACAAGGGTTTCCAGCCGCGCAACATGCCGAACATGGCCAGCAGCACGACGAACAGAAACAGCGACTCGGTGTAACACATTCGCATCCAAAACGTAGTGGGAAACAGAGCCAATGCAACGAGCGAGTATTCCGGCAAATCGACGGACTCTTTAGGAAATCGCTCGCCGATGTACATCGCCAGCAGAACAAAGCATCCCAGCAAGGCAGTGTGCGACACGAACAGCAAGGCCCATTCGGTTCGACAACCTGTAACTCGTCGTACGGCGGTAGCCATCGCAGGATAGGACGGGAAGAAAGCGACGCTGGACATGCGACCTGGATTCCATTCGTAACCCCGCGATGCGATTGCCGCGTACCACTCACCGTCCCAAGCCGCGAAAGCGCTGAGGATGTCCAAACGAGTTGCCGAACTCGGATGTTCGTGAGTCAGTGTTACATGTTCGAAGGCGAACGAGCCGCTAAACACAATCACCATTGATGAAAAGTAGTAAATCGTCCATGCGTTTCGCAGAGTCCTCGACATAGGCATCACACATAGCGCTTTCTTAGGATTCTCGGTTATGGGGCCGGACCCACATAGCAGTTTCCTCCTAATACTGCAACATACCGCCACACCTGATCCGTTACGTTTCCGTTGATACATTCTGCAGGTTGCATCGGCCGTGTTCGAATCACACACACTCCCTTTGTTGCGCAGCCCACGAGCGTCGTTGTTGTAATACAGTGATCGCCTGGTGCCGCGCCGGTCCCCAGAAAACCTGACATATCCCCATTATTTTTCAGAGTTTGTGGGAATTCTTGGCGGGGGTAAGGGATCTGATTGATGTCCGAACTTTTTGTTAGTTTCCCACGGGGCGTGAGAGATACGGATGTCACAGATGGAATTGGAATTCGGAGACGGTTTGGGACTGCCCAAGGACGCCGTCTCCATCAATCGACGCGCGTGGTTACGTGATCTCGATGGCCTACGCGCTATCTTCATCGATCAATCTCCTTTCTTTTGCTACCCTCTCGACGATCCTGTCCTGCACCGCCTTTGCGCCATCCAATTGGTCGAAGCCGGAATCGCTAAAGTCAAAGACGTCTGCTGTGCCTTTGAGCTCCACCCGCGAAACTTCTCGCGGTTGCGAACCAAGTTGTTGCGAGGCGGTATTGCCGGACTGTTCCCTGAAACATCGGGCCCCAAGACCATTCGAACATCAACGCTCGCTGCTGGAATTGTTCTACGCTATCGAAAGGGAGACAGTTGCCGCGACGTCGCTACACAACTCGGCATCAGTGTCTCTACCGTGCGACGCGTCTTGAAAGAACAAGGCGTTCCAATTCGCTCTCCGTTCGACAATCACCAATCTTTGCTGCTAACCGACGATGATGGAGAACTTCAACAACCCTCTTCGCAAAACACTGAACCACAAGTCACTGAACCACAGGTTAGCGAACCACAGGTTAGCGAACTGCAAGTTAGCGAACTGCAAGTTAGCGAACCACAGGCCAGCGAACCACAAGTTAGCGAACCACAAGCCAGCGAACCACAAGCCGTCGAAGCGACCAGCATTCCATACGCCTCGCCACTGGACCGCGTGTGTACAGTACTCGGATTGATCGAGGAGGCACCCCTTGTATTTCAGTCCGCTGACGGCGTGCCGAACGCGGGTGTGTTGTTGGGTTTAGCATTGCTCGACGAGACGCACTTGCTGGAAGAAGCACGAGCCGTATATGGCCGGTTGAAAAATGGCTGGTATGGTCTGCGGAGTCTCGTCTGGACGTTGGTGGTGATGGCCCTGGTGCGGATCAAGCGACCGGAACAAATCAAGCACTATGACCCGGTCGGCTTAGGCTGTGTGCTGGGGTTGCCCCGCGCCGCTGAAGTCAAAACGATCCGCCGCAAGCTGAGTGAAATCGCCCAGCGCGGCCAAGCGGTCGAGTGGCACCGCCGGCTGGCTCGCCGTCGCGCCGAACAACAACCATCGGCTCTGGCCACACTCTATGTCGACGGCCATGTGCGCGCCTATCACGGCCAGCAGCGGCTCGGCAAAACCCACGTCAGCCGTCTGAAACGAGTGATGCGAGCCGAAACGGATTACTGGGTGCATCAGGCCCACGGTCAACCTCTGTTGGTGGTTCACGAATCGGTCGATAGCAGTTTCCGCGAGACGTTGCGCGATGGCGTGCTGCCTGAAATACGCCGCGTGATCGGCGACCGCCGCGTACGGATCGTGTTCGACCGCGAAGGTTGGAGCCGCGAGTTGTTTGACGACTTGCTGCGTTTGAACTTTGACTTCATCACGTATCGCAAGGGGCCTTACGAGCCGCTGGAGGACAGCGAATTCGCGACAGCCACGTTCTGCGTTCCCGGTCAGCCGGCGGTGCATTACGAGTTGGCGGAGACGGTCTTTGAGCAGGCCGGTTGGCCGCGTCTGCGCTTGGTGGCAGTGAAGAAACAGAACGGCGGCCAAACGCACGTGCTGGCGTCGGGCCGGTTGACCTGGGAGGCGTTGGATCAGGACGTCGGCGCGGCGGACTTGCCGGCGGCGGAGTTAGCGTGGTGGATGTTCCACCGCTGGAGCCAAGAGAATTGGTTCAAGTACATGCGCACGGAATATGCGTTGGATGTGTTGGTCGATTACTCGGTGGAGTTGGATGATGCGGATCGCTTGGTGGTGAATCCGCAGTGGCGAGAACTGGATCGCCAAGTGGCCTCGGCGCGCAGCCACTTAGAGCGTGCTCAAGCGAAGTACGCTCGCTTGGCTTTGAAGTCGGAGGAGAAGACAACCGAGGAGAAGCCGACGAAGGAGAAGACAACGAACGATCCTACGGAGGGTAAGTCGTCGGCTGCGTCGCCGCCAGCGTGCGAAGCATCGGGTTGTGCATGTCTCACTTGCAGCTGTCGTGTGCAAGCCCGTGAGGTGGCGAAGTTATCGACGGAGTATGACGCTCTCCGAGTTGAACGGGGCGCGACGCCGCGGAAGATTCGGTTGGCTGATGCGTCGGATCGGGACGTGGTGAAATTGAGTTACGAGCGCAAGCTATTCACGGACACGATCAAATTGGGTGCGTACGAGATCGAGACGCGTCTGTACGAGATGCTGGGGGTGACATATAGCAACAGCGAGACGGAGGGCCGCGGACTGATCCGCTCGATGCTCGAGGGAAGTGGTGACATCCGCGTGGAATCCGAGACGATCGAGGTCCACTTAGACCAATTGAGTGCCCCGCGTTACACGCAGGCGATGCAAAGCTTGTGCGCGCAGATAAACGCATTATCCCCGCGTCTTCCCGAAACGAGCCACCGCCTTCGCTTCTTCGTCAAACCTCGCTCTGTCGGGGAGTGAGCAGGACAATGCCTCTTGGGGGTATGTCCGGATATCTGAACTCACGTCGTCGATTGGGAACAAGACTTGACGCACGCCAGTCGAGAACAAATCTGTCGATGCAAGGATGGCTCCACGTTGCCCGTCGAAATCCGAGTTGCCACCATCGTTACGGACGAGGGAATCTGCGTCTGTGCGACGAATCGGGATATCACGCAGCGCAAGGAGGCGGAAGCTGAAATTACCCGATTGGCGCGGTTCCCGAGCGAGAATCCCGATCCAGTGCTGCGAATCTCTTGCGATCATCAAATCCTGTATGCCAACCCTGCCAGTACCGAACTGCTGAACATTTGGGG
>JBATAQ010000210.1:0-8050 GCA_049661925.1 Dokdonella sp. | reverse complement strand
GCGATGATCGACAAACCGTTGATCCTTCCAATGCAAGCATTGTTTGGTCGGCGCGAGGAGCTCGCGTGAGTTTCGCCCTGCTCTATCCGCTGGGACTCGCCGCGCTGGCGGCACTGCTTCTTCCGCTATTGCTGCACTTGATCCGACGTGCCGAATACCGGACCACGCCGTTTGCTGCGATGCGATGGATTCGCGCGCAAATGCGCCAGCACAAGCGACTGCGCCTGCGTGATATCCCGCTGCTGCTGTTACGCCTGTTGTTGCTGGCCCTGGTCGCCGTGCTGCTCGCGCAGCCGGTTCTCCGTGGCGACGCGACGGCCGCAAAACACTGGGTACTGGTCGCTCCGGGTGCCGATGTCAGCGCCGCTCGCGACCGGATGCAGTCCATCGACGGCGATTCCGCGAATGCCGATTGGCGCTGGCTGGCACCAGGCTTTCCGAGCGTATCCAGCACGGCCGCGCCAGCGACTTCCGACAGCGCGAGCTTGCTACGCGAAATCGATGCCGAGGTACCGGAAAGCAGCCAGATCAGTGTCGTCGTTCCTGCCGTTGTCGATGGCCTCGACGGCGAGCGACCAAGTCTGTCGCGCGACGTTGAATGGATTGTCGTCGATGGCGCGATGCCTGCAAGGCCAATCGATCACGATGGCACGACGACGCGCCTGCTGGTTCGTTACGACAATTCGCAACCTGCCAACGCGGGCTACATCAATGCATTGGAAAAAGTGTGGCGGCTTGCCTGGCCGAGCGTCTCGATTGAGCGCGGCGAAATCGACGCGGCGTTTCCAGCAAATGCACGTTGGCTGCTGTGGCTGTCGCCGCAACGACCCGAATCGTTGCAACGCTGGATCAATAGCGGCGGTATCGCCGTCGCTACCCCAGCAGACAGCGATGACAAGTTGATCGACAGGGAACCGATCTGGATAGATGACCAGCAAAACGTCATCGCCAGCAGCCAGCGTATCGGCAAGGGCCGACTGATCCGATTGAGTGGTGCGTTCACGCCCAACGAATTGCCAGCGTTGCTCGATCCTGACTTTCCACAGCGCTTGCACGACCTGTTTGCGGGACCGCCAAATCCGCCCACTCGTGCGCTCGCCGAAGCGCTCAAGCCACTGCACGCGACGAACGCAGCTGCGACGGTGACAGCATCATCGGCGACCCGCACGCCGCTCGATGTCTGGTTTGCATTGGTCATCGCAATTCTGTTCGCGGTTGAGCGTATCTGGACGAGCGGTCGTCGCGGAGTGAAGTCGTGATCGGTATTCATGGTCGCGTGATTGGTGCATGCGTTGAGGCGCGACGGCGGCGCATGGCAATCGTCGGCTGCTTCGCCATCGTTTGGATCGCTGCCTGCGCCGCATTGGGTTGGCGGCTCGCCGCAATCGCTGGACTGGCAGCCGCGACGACTCTCGCAATCCTGATCGCCTGCGTCGGCGCGTGGCTGTGGCAACGCCGCATCGATACGGAGTGGTTGGCGCGCCGCATCGATGCGCGGCGTAGCGACGCTGAAGACAGCGCCGCGCTCTTGTTTGCGCCGGATGATTCCTTGACTGCGCTACAACGCCTCCAGCGCGAACGGCTGCACGCACGTTTCCGCGATGAAGCGACAATCAACCTACGCGATCCATGGCCGATTCGTCAGTTGATGTTCAACGGACTGGTCGGTTTGGTGGCGATTGCGGTAATCGCGCTGATCCAGCCGCCGTCGACCAGTATTTTCGGTTCGGCCGAGACAACCGCGACCAATACAAACCGCGCAACGAGTTCGCTGGACGCGGTCACACTGGAGATCAATCCACCGGCCTACACAGCCTTGCCATCGCGCAGCGAGCGCACGCTTGATACGAAAGCCGCGCAAGGCTCGATGCTGCGCTGGCGCTTGCGGATCAATTCGCGTCCTGCAAAAGCTGTCTTGGCGTTTCACGATGGCAGCAATCTCGGACTGAGCCGCGATGGCAACGACTGGATGGGCGAGCGTCGTCTTGAAACCTCCGTGCTGTATCGAATCGAGCTGACCGACGTGCCGCCTCTGGGCGACCAGAGCCTGCATCGGATCGACGCGGTTCCCGATCTCGCGCCCGAGGTCCGCGTCATCGAGCCTGAGCGCAGCCTGTCCTTGCTGGCCAGCGAGCAGAAGCTTTGGCAACTGGATTTTCAGGCACACGATGACTACGGCCTTGGCGAGGCGAATCTGCAAATCACGCTCGCGCAGGGCGGTGGCGAGAACGTCACCTTCAAGGAGCAGACGCTGAAGCTGACCGGCACCGACATTGCGTCTACGGGCGGTGGCCAGACCCGCAGCTACGCGACCACGCTCGATCTTGCAGAGCTTGGTGTCAGCCAGGGAGACGACGTTGTCGTGCGGCTTTCGGTCAGCGACAACGCCCAGCCAACGCCGAACACCACGCGTAGCGCCAGCTTCATCCTGCGCTGGCCAGCAAAGTCATCGGAGGAATCTTCAGCAATGGAAGGCATCGTGCAGAACACCTTGCCGGCCTATTTTCGTAGCCAGCGCCAGATCATCATCGACAGCGAGGCCTTGGTCGCGGAACAACCGAAACTGGACGAAGCCACCGTGTTGAAGCGCTCGGACAGCATTGGTGTCGACCAGAAAATCCTGCGGCTTCGCTACGGGCAATTCCTGGGCGAAGAATTCGAGTCCGGTCGCGGCAGCACGCCAGCGGACGCCACCGATCACGACGAACACGCCGATGCGAACAGTGCCGAGCCAGCGAGTGCAGCGAAGGACGACGCGCAGAAGGAACAACTGGTCGATCACGATCATGGCGACGAACCCGAACAAGACACCACGTTCGGCAACGAAGGCAACGTGCTGGCCGAATACGGCCACGTCCACGACCAGGCCGAGGCAGCGACCTTGCTCGATCCGGCCACGCGCAAGATCCTGAAATCCGCGCTCGACGAAATGTGGCAAGCGGAATTGCACCTGCGCACCGGTGCGCCAGCGCAGGCCTTGCCCTACGAATATCGCGCTCTCGGTTACATCAAGCAGGTGCAACAAGCCAGTCGCATCTATTTGGCGCGAGTGGGACTGGAACTGCCGCAGGTCGATGAGTCGCGTCGCCTGACTGGCAAGCGCGAAGACCTGACCGACCGCGTTGATCCACTGGTCGGTGCCGTGAATGATGATGCTGTTGTCGCGACCGCATGGTCCGCCCTTGAAAGCGCCGGATCGACGCCGCCGGATCTCACTGCGCTTGAACGCTGGGCGCGTGATCGGCAGTCCAGCTTGCCCGATGCGCTCGGCGTCATCGCGGCGATAGATGAAGTGCGCCGCGATGCTTCATGCACCGCCTGTCGTGAGCGACTGCAAGCGCGACTGTGGCCTTTGCTGCCGAGCGCTGCGGCGCATGCCACACCGCGCAAGCAGTTTGATGCGAGCGGCGCGGCCTGGCTGGATGCGTTGCCGAATTCATCTGATGGGACATCGAGCGAGGATCGGCCATGATCGCGATGCCGCTGTTGGTCGCGCTACTTATCGCGCTGGCCGTCGTCGTTGCGATCTTCCGCATCTTGCGTTCGAGGCATCGCTGGCGCTGGCCACTGGCATTGGGACAGCTTCTTGCGGGTGCCGTGCTCTATCTGTTCCTGTTTCCACCGCAGGCAACGGAAGTCGGCGGTGCGCTGACGATCGTGGCGCCGGGAGTTACCAGCGAACAACTTGCATCGACGGGAGCCAGCGCGGAAGTGATCGCGCTGCCAGGTATCGCCAACCAGGTTGACGGACGTATTGAACGCGCTCCCGATCTCGCCAACGCGCTGCGCCGGCATCCAAAAACCTCGCGCTTGGCTGTGATTGGCAACGGTTTGCCCTCACGCGACCGTGCAGCCGCACGACGCGTTGCAATCGAGTTGAATGCCCCGCCACTACCTGATGGCATTGTTGAATTGTCGCTGCCCGAGCGCGTGCAGGTCGGTACTCGCTGGCGTGCCAGTGGTCGCATCCAGGCGACGGCGCTTGCGGAACGCGTGATCGAACTCCGCGACCCGGCCGACGCCATCGCCGCCAGCGTGCGCACTGATGCGCAAGGTCGATTCAACGTTGAAGATGTCGCCAATGCGAGCGGCCTGTTGCGTTATTCGCTCAGCGTGCGCGATGACGCCGGCAACGCGCTCGACACGATCCCGTTGGCGATCAATGCGCAGGCTGGCACGCCACTGCGCTTGCTGGTCGTGGCAGCGGTTCCCAGTCCGGAACTCAAGTACCTGCGTCGTTGGGCAACCGATGCCGGGCAGGTCGTCGACAGTCGTATCGGCTTGAGCGATGGCATCCACTTGCGCGATGGCGGGAAATCGCTGATCGATGCGGCATCGCTGGCCACGAGTGATTTGCTTGTTGTTGATGAGCGAAGTTGGTCAACGCTCGACGCGCCGACGCGAAAGCTCGTCACCGAAGCGATCGACAGCGGCTTGGGTTTGCTGCTGCGCGTGACCGCACCGATTACCAGCGAAGACCTAGATGCATGGGCCGAGCTCGGTGTGACCATGACGGCGGTCGATCCCGTGCCACCGTCGGCATTGCGCGACGACACACGCGACGACGCCCTGGCCTTGAGCCACCTGCCCTATCGCCTCGGAACGAAGATGGCACCGCTGGTGGTCTCGCGTGATGACAGCGTTGTGGTCGGCTGGCACGCGCAAGGCCGAGGTCGCGTTGGCGTCATCACACTCACCGACAGCTATCGCTACGTGCTGGCCGGTTCGCCGGATCGCCATGGCAGTTTGTGGGCCAGCGTCACCTCGACGATGGCGCGTGCTCGCGGCAACGCTCAACCACGCTTGCCTGCGTTCTCCCGCATCGGCGAGCGTGCGGTGATCTGTGGCCTTGACGGCACTGGCTGGCAAGTTGAGAGTCCGGATGCCACACGGACTGCGCTATTGCTCGACGAGAACAGCCACGGCTGCGCGGCATACTGGCCTGCCACTGCAGGCGCTTACAGGCTGTTGAAGCAGGACGTGTCGAAAACGCGCGACACCGATTCCGCGGGCTGGTCGTTCGATGTCCTTGCCGATGATCAGGCAACCACCCTGCTCGCTGCGCAAACGCAACGAGCGACCCGGGACCTTGCCACGGCTTCCGTCTCGGCCGCCGCGTCGGTGGATCAGGCTGCGCGCATTCCACGCGTAGCCTGGCTGTTGGCCTGGCTCGCGGTGATGAGCCTGCTGTGGTGGGTCGAGCGTCGCGACTACCACGCTAGCCGCAACTGACCCTTCGTCATTCCCGCTTTCGTGCACTGCTGTTCGGAACGATTTCGCGTAGTGCCGCGCAGCGTGGACCTCCCGTCGATTTCGTCGATTTCGTGGTGGGAGAGACGAAAATTTCCAGAAGCGACACAACCCAACGCCCTCGTCATCCTCGCGAAAGCGGGGATCCATTTTGATCTTCGTCAAGTCACTGGAAAAACGGCAAAATCCAAATGGATCCCCGCTTTCGCGAGGATGACAAAAAAACATTTTTGTCGGATTTGCAAGCCCTCACGAGCAGTCCGGACAGCAGTGCACGAAAGCGGGAATGACAAGAGTGTCGTGGTCTATCAGAGCATCCCGAAAACCTGGTTCGTCCCGCTATCCAGTTTCTTGCGCACCACCGGTTCAAGGCTGGCCAGGCCCCACTGCTTGCCAACTGCGATCGCTTCGTCGGTCGATTGCCCCTTGATCCAGCCAGCACGCAATGCCATCAAGGCACCGACGCGGTTGGAACTCGCGCAATGCACCAGCGACGGAGCGCCTTGCTGCTTTTTCAGCAATGCATCGAAGCGATCCACGTTGGCGCGGTTGAGATCGGCTGCGCCAGCAATCGGCAACGATTCGTAGTTCATGCCAGCGGCACGAACAGCGCTGGCTTCATCGAAGTCCGGTGTCTCGCTGGCCGGCCGCAGGTTGATCACGTTGCGAATGCCGGCTTTCGCCAGCGCGTCCACATCGGCTGGCGATACCGCGCCAGCCGCGTAGTGACCGGGATCGGGTTGCGCCAGGTTTTTCAGCGCGGGCATTTCGCCAGTTACGGCACGGTCGGTGACGAATGCGCAGCTACTGCACAGGCCGAGGATGGCCGCTGCAAACAGTCTGATGCGAATTGGCTTCAGCATGATCTATCTCCTGGGTTCGAATACGCAGTGTGCCGCGGCGCCGTCGCGCCGTCGCGGATTATTGCTGGGCAACCACATGAATGCCGGCATTGAGCTGACGCAATTTCATCGCGTTCAATCACCCTACATGATGGTCTCAATACCGTCCTCGCACGCCTCAACGGAGACACTCCATGAAAATCGTGACAACTGTGTTGCTGTCGGCGCTCGTCGCTGGTGTGACGATGCTGCCCGCCCAATCCGTCGAAGCGCGCCAGCGCTGTTATGACGTGCGGGTTGAGAAGCGGAAAGAGGTGAAGGATGACAATCGCATTCTCGGCACTGCGCTCGGTGCGGTTGCCGGCGGCGTCCTTGGCAATCAGGTTGGCGGTGGCAAAGGCAAAAAGCTGGCGACGGTCGCCGGTGCGGTGGGCGGTGGCTATGCCGGCAACCAGATACAGAAGAACAACCAGAAGAACAGCAGGGAAACGGTGATCGAGCGTCGTTGCGTCGACGAATAGCCAATCGCGCTGGTTTCGATAAGAAAAGCCCGACAAATGTCGGGCTTTTCTCGTTTGCCGAAAATTATTTCAAGCCTTATTGGCGAACCGCCTCGATCGGCGCATTCGCGGTCGGATTGGTTTGATTTTCCTTGAGCCACGTCATCGAGCGATGCACGCGTGCGTAGCCGCTGGGATGGTCGTAGAAGATGATTTCTTCCAGCGCGCCCGGCTTGATCTTGCGATAGGTAGACAGCCGCATTGCCGCCATCGCGAAGCCGTTCGGCTCACGCGCCGCGTTGAGGCCGAATGCATCAGCCTCCGCTTCGGCTTGGCGGACAATCGACTTCGTCACTGGCGTCGCCAGGAAAAAGAACAGCGACAGGATCGCCAGCCAGAGCGGAAGAGCGGCCGGATCTCCTCGATCTTCCAGTCCCAATCGCGGTCCCCAGCGCAACAGCAGGCGATCAAACACCCGATGGACGACGAACAAGCCCAGCGCCAGCACCAACGTCATGTAGACCACCAGGCGCAACGAGTGGTTGAGCACGTAGTGGCCCAATTCGTGACCGAGCACCGCAAGAATTTCCGGCGTGGAAGTCTTGTCGAGCAGGTTGTCGTTGAGCGAAACGCGCGTCGTGCCGGCGAAGCCGGACACGTTGGCACTTATGCGCGTGGTCTGCTTGGATGCGTCGAACTCGACGACGTTGTCGGTCGGCACCTGATTGGCGCGTGCCTGCGACAGCACCGCTTCGCGGACGGGTCCATCACGCAGTGGCTGGTAGGTGTTGAAGATCGGGCTGATGAATACCGGCGCGATCATCGTGAAGAACAGGATGAAGACGAACGAACCCGCGCTGGCCCACACCCACCAGCGCGCGCCGGTGCGGCGAATGCCGAAGTACAGCAGCGCGAGCAGCGGCGGCACGAGGATCAAGTCGACCAGCAGGCTCTTGAGTTGATCCCAACTCCAGTCGGTGAAAGTCTGCGTCGCGAGGCCGTACTGGTGTTCGCGGAAGAAGTCCGCGTAGATCGTCATCGGCAGCGACAACAGACCACCGATCAACAACCAGAACAGCACGTACAACATTGTCGACAGCCACGGTCGCGAACTGATCCGCCGTGCCGCGTTACGCATCCGCACCGAGATGCCGCTGAAGAGCAATAATCCGGCGACGGCCAGCCCGTACAGCAACTGCCACAGTTGCAACCAGTAGCCACCCTCGAAATACGCGTCGGACTTCGCACGTTGCTCGGGAGATAGCAGATTCAAATAGGCCTCAGTCGCCTTGTCCACGTCGAATGCCGGCCCCGGCCGCGCCGCATCCGGTATCTGCAAACCCGGCGGCAGATCGCGCACCAGCGCCGTATCCGCCAACACCATCTGGCAGGCCATCAGGCCGACCAGCAACAACATCATGCTCAAGAATAATGATTTCACCGCACGCCCCCTCGTTG
>JBATAQ010000209.1:0-3766 GCA_049661925.1 Dokdonella sp. | reverse complement strand
TTCGCCGCCGCGCCTTGATATGCGCGCAGGTGCTGCGGTGACATCTGTGCCTGGTTGATCAGAGCATCCCTTGTTCCTGCAAGCCCCGTGGCGATGGTGCGCTCAAGCCCCCACCGCCACAAGCTTCAACAGCCTGGCTCAGGAATCAAAACCATTGGCGAATATTTGGTCAGTTTCATACGTCAAGCTGATGTCATCGAAGCGGCCGAATACATCCGTGCCGAAGTCGTTGCCATCATCCACGGTCAGGGAGATCAAGATTGACGTGTTCTGCGTCCATTGTGCGGCACTGACCGTGATCACTCCGTCCTGAACCGGCGCGCGCCAGCCACTGATCGACGTGGGAATCGGCACAACGGCGAATGCTGAAGGCGCGGTCTGGCAGGTGCTGGAGTTGTCATGCAGTTGCCAGCGCAGCGAGGCATGATCGCCATTGACGACCTGGGTCGTACGCGCGAACCCGGTGAAGCGCAGTACGCCCGGACCAGGTACACCGATGCACTGGAATGCCGCCGTTACGGAAGACAATGGCGAAGAGATTTGCATCGAACCCGAGCCAGCCACGCCGGTACGATCAGTTGTGCTGAACGTGGCCGACGTTGCGACTTCCCAGTGGCGCAGCGGGTCCGCCGCGTCGGTGAAAAAGCCAGGGTTGCGCACGAGATTGCCGATGTTCTGGCGTTCGTGCGCACCGATATCCTGCGGGCCGGCCTTGTTTGGCACGATGGGTAGATCGACCGAGCGAGGGTTGAAGAGAATATCGCCAGTGCCGTCACCTGTTCCGAATTGACCGTTGTCGGTAGTGGGCACCGCGTTGTCGACCATGTAGGAATGGGGCCGCAGGCGATAGTCACCGCGCCCGCTGTCGACGAAGAACGGATCGGACGTGACCACGAATGCGCCCGGCACGAACGGCAGACCCGAGCCGGTGTTTACCGCGTTGTCTACCAGCGCAATACCGCTGGTAGAACTTACCGTGGTCTTGCCGGGCTGGAACACGATGGTTCGCGACAGCTTCAGGTTCGATCCTTCAAAGACGTGCGACGTGCCAATGGTATTGCCAGCGATCGTCGATGCCTGGATGGGCAGGTCCATGTCGCGATATTTGAACACCGGTCCGGTGAGGGTGTTGTCGGTGATCTGGACGGATTTGAGAGAGGTTAAGGAGAAGTCTCCGTCTCCGTCATCAAGATCGAATACGTGATGCGCCGAATTGCGTGCGAACAATGTGGACCGTGCTCGCAAGTCGCCTTCGTTCTCCATATGAATGATCGCACCCTCCGTTGCGGTCGCGACGTTGTCGACCACTTGACTGCATTGTTCTCCAGCGCTGCAACGCACAAGTAAAAGGAACGAAGCAGGGTCGCCTGGGTAGTTGAAATAGAGGCCCGACCCATCGTCAAACACCCCGAAGTCTGTTTCCCCGTAGATCGCTGCACCCTTTGGTGCCTGATTGGCGACAATTTGGGTATCGGTCAGGCTGGCAAAGGAAACATGACCGTCGGGCTCCAGCCAGATGGCACCACCGGCAACTTCAGCGAGATTGCCCTTGATGACCGGCGGGAATCCTGCCGCGGTCTGGTAAACCTCAATCCCGGCACTACCACCGTTAACGGCAATACCGCCGCCGTACCGGGCCGTGTTTTCGTGGACGACACCGTAGATATTGACGTTGCCCGCGTAGAGGCCACCAGAGCCAATGAAGGCCCTGGCGTCGCCGCCGACAAAGAGTCCGCCGCCGTGACCACCCTGCATCGTTCCGCCAGGCCCCGTCGGTTGCCCGAGCGCATTATTCCCTTGGAGGAAACTGTTAGCCCGGAGCATGTTCATCTTCACACGCCCTTCCAGATAGATTCCACCGCCGTCGTAACGCGCGTTGTTGTCGGAAATCGCAACATTCTGCTGGATGATCAGGTTGGCTGGGTTTGCCGCACTGGCGTTTGTCTCGATCATCGCAACGCCGCCGCCGGAACCTGCGGTGTTCAGGCTGATCTGCATGTCCTGCAGTACCAGCGTGCCGGCGCCTTCAAAGCGGATACCCCCGCCCTTGAATGCCAGCTCGTGATCGCCGCCGGTAACGCGCAGGTTGCGCATCTCCACGTAGTCGGTGTTCTTGATCTTGAACACCGGGTCGGTATCGCCACCGGCACCATTGATTTCGGTGAAACCGCTGCCGGCGGTATCGGTGCAACTGTTGACGCCGATGATCACGAGAGATTTGCCCGGCATCTCGATGTCGATGTCCTGACTGGTGTAGGCGAGGCTGCGCGAGATGTACAACGTGTTGAACGAAGAAGCGTTGCCGCCCAGCGCATCCACGGCCGACTGGATATTTGTATCGGTACAGCCTGCCCCGCTGCCGACATAGCGATTGAGCGCGTTTGCGCTGCCCGCGGCGCAGCAAAGGCCAAGGTATAGCGTCATTGCAGTGATCGTCTTCATTCCGAACTCCCTCCTGAGGATTGTCTCGAGAGCTGAAACGACAAAGAACGCGGGATCGTGACATTGCCGTCCGAACGATCAGCGAACGGCGGGATTTTCATCACGTCATTGTCGGGGTGCCTGTCACGATCGGCACACGCGGTCGGCTTCTGATCGTGGTTTCATCGGGGCCTACCCTTTTGCCGGAGCACGCCGATGCGCCTTTTCCCGGGTTTCACGATGTTGTTGCTGTTGCCGCTGTCGGTCTTCGCGGCGGATGTCGAGCGCAGCGTACTCGTCGGCGGCACGGAATCCGGCACAGAAATCGTCAGTGACGACAACGGCAGCTATCGTTCGCGGTTCAGCTACAACGATCGCGGTCGTGGCGAGGAGCTCGATGTGCGTTGGAAGGTCGACGATGCCGGCCTGCTGACCGAATTCGACGCGAGTGGCAACGACTACATGAAGTCGCCGATCACTGAGCGATTCCGGATGGTCGATGGCAAGGCGACCTGGACGGCAGGCGGCAAGGACGGCAGTGAGACGCTGACGAAGCCCGCTTTCTACGTGCCCACGAACTCACCGACCGAACTGCTGGCAACACTGGCCCGCGCGCTGCTGAAAGCGCCACAGCATCGCCTCGCCCTGTTGCCCAGTGGCGAGGCGACACTCGCCGAAGCCGGCCATCTGGACGTCCAGACGCCTGAAGGCAAGGTCAAGATTTCGCAGTACCGAATCAGTGGCCTCGGCTTTACCGCACAATCGGTCTGGCTGAATGCCGATGGCAAAACTGTCGCGAACGCATCGCGCTGGCTGACCTCAATCGGTGCAACCTATCGTGACGCATTGCCGAAACTGATGGAGGCGCAGGAAGAGGCCGACAACGCGTGGTCGAAGGAAGTCGCACAACGGCTCGCACACACCGCCAAGGGTGACCTGCTGATACGCAATGTGCGCCTGTTCGATCCACGCGATCTCAGCGTGACGCCGAATTCCAGCGTGCTGGTGCGTGGCGAGCGCGTGATCCGTATTGGTCCCGACGCTGGCGCAGACGCAGCGGCCGACGTCGAGATTGTCGATGGCAAGGGTCGTTTCCTGATGCCTGGAATGTGGGACAACCACCAGCATTTCAGCGGCATTGATGGTTTGCTCGATCTCGCCAATGGCGTCACCAGCGCGCGCGACATGGCCAACAATGCCTCGTTGCCGGCGCGAGTTGCCCGTTTCGATGCCGGCACCGAGCTTGGCCCGCGCGTGCTGATGTCCGGCATCATCGATGGCCCCGGCAAGTTCGCCGGCCCGACCCCGATGCTGGCCGATACGCCGGCCAAGGCGCGCGAATTCG
>JBATAQ010000208.1:0-5570 GCA_049661925.1 Dokdonella sp. | reverse complement strand
CGGGACGATGATCGGCCTGTTCGATCGGCGTGCTGAGCACGTCGTCACCAAGCCGTGCACGCAAGCGATCACCCAGCGCCTGCCAACTGGTCAATGCCGTCGCGGAACGCTCAAACAGATCACCACGTAACGGTACGAACGCTGGCAACTGGTCGGCAATCACGCGCAGGCCGATGATCGGCGTAGCCAGTTGCACGCGATCCAGTTTCAATCGAGCCAGGTCGAACAAGCGTTGCGCATCACGTTCCGGCGTCGCCGTGGCGATGCGGATGCAGGTCGGTTCGCCGCGTGCGTGCAGCAACTGCATTTCGAAATGGGCAACGCCACCATCGCGACAGGTGAGGAACGCGGCCAGTTGCTGCAGGAAACGGCGCAGCGGAAACAGGATGGCGCTGGTGGTGTGCATTTCGGCATCCAGCTCCAGCCCGGCACTGAACGTATCGGCGGGTCGCCAGACATCGAGTGGATCGGGTTGTTGCCCGCTCAATCGGTCCAGATGATCGAGTAACGATGCACCGAGACGCCTCACTAACCCTGCACGCGGCAAGGCCAGCAATTCACCCAGGCTGCGCACACCCATCGCATCGAGCATGCCGACGCTGGCCGAATCCAGACGCGCGCGACGCAAGGGCAGGCGACGCAACAAGTCACGCAAACCGCGCTCATCGACGATGCCGCCATCGCGATCGGTCGCCGCCAGCAACGAAGCCAGCGGCGTCGGCGCGACGCCAATACGATGGCGAACGCCCAGCGCTTTCAACTGCTGGCGAAGCTGCGTCGCCAGCGTGGGCCAGCCGCCGAAGTAACGCAGGCTGGCACCGATTTCCAGCGTCACCGCGTCGTCTTCGCGCGCATTCACGCACTCGCTACAGGCGTAGGCAATGCTGGTCACCGCCTCGCGCAGGCGTGCGCTGGCCGAGCGGTCGAGCACGGCGCTGTGCAATGACGGCAACAAGGCTTGCGCTGCTGCCAGCGGTTGGCCGATGCGCACGCCACCGCCACGCGCCGCCGTCGAAACCGCTACGACATGACGGCGTTGCAGCGGTCCATCGATCAGTACAAAGGCGCTGGCCGGATCGCGACCGCCCTGGATTGCGGCGTCGATGGCCAACTGCGGAAGCAGGATGCTCGCCCACAACATGGCTGCTTCACAGACCGGAAAGGTCGTTCGGCGCGACCGCGACCGGCGCCACCCGGCCACGACACTTGAGCACCTGCACGCGACGGTCGGGTTGCATGCGCAAGCGCAGCGATGCCGACGAGGATTGCGCCGCCATGCGCTGGTTGCGGAACGCAAACGCCAGGCAATGCCCAGCTTCTGCCGCCAGTTGCAGGCGACGCAGGCCGCGCTCGTCGATATTGACCGGCCAGCACAACACCGCCGCGCAGGCCGCGCTGGACAGGCATTGCTCGGCCGCCCACCAGGCATCTTTTCCTTGCGTGTTGACCACATGCACGCGACCGCTGCGCAGGCCGGCCTGGGCCAGCGCCACCGGGTAGGGCAGGTAAGGTGGATCGACCAGCACGATGGGCCGTTCGCCTTCGCTCAAGCGAGCCAGCGCCGGCAACAACAAGCCGAGTTCGCCATGACCATCGGCTTCGATCAGGATTTCGGAAAGACTACCCAGTGGCCAGCCGCCACCCGGCAACACGTCATCCAGCGCCGCATGCCCGCTTGCCACGGTGGCGATGGTGGCCGTCTGCGGGCCACGCCAGATGCGCGGATCTCGCAATACCTGCTGGAGTGCGACCACGCTCATCGGCGATTGCGAATCAGCCCGACTTGAATGCCTTCGATCGCGAAATGATGCTTGTGCGGATCGACCTGGATAACCGAATACGCCGGATTCTCCGGCCACAACTCGATGCCGTCGCGGACTTTTTTCAGCCGCTTCAGGGTGACCTCGTCATCGAGCCGCGCCACCACGATCTGGCCGCTGCGTGCTTCGGCGCTACGCTGCACAGCGACCCAGTCGCCATCCAGAATGCCGGCATCGCGCATGCTGTCGCCCTGCACGCGCAACACGAAATCGGCGCGTGGCCGAAACAAATCAGGATCGATCAGCAGGCTGCGCTCGACATGCTCCTGGGCCAGGATCGGCTGACCGGCAGCGACCCGGCCAATCAGCGGAATGCGCAAGCCGCTGTCGTTGCCAACGTCATTGCCAATCTGGCTTCCGTCACGCCAGCTGCTACGCTCACCGCCGCGATGCGCCGCATCAACAAGCCGCAAATTGCGCCGCTTGCCCGGCTCGCGCAGCAGCGCACCCTTGGTGACCAGCGCCGCCACGAAATGCTGGGCAGAACTGGGATCGGCAAACCCGAACGCCTCGGCAATCTCGGCCAGGCTGGGCGAAACCGCATCGCTGTCAATGCGTTCGCGGATGAAATCGAGGATCTGCTGCTGGCGTGCGGTCAGGGCTTGCATACCCTAAATATATAGGGTAATTGGATGGTCGGCAAGCGTTGTCGTGCTAAGAAGTGTCGTCATTCCCGCGAAGGCGGAGGCGCTCTTCAACAGCCGGAGACTGGTCAACCCATTTTGATCTCAGGGAACATCGAAATCACAGCAAGGTCAGCATGGGTCCCGCCTTCGCGGGGATGACGGCGGTTTTGCTGACCGTCCGGCGAACCGCGACCGCAAGAGCCATCGAGCTGTTGCGAGTAACATCGGCACTGAAACGATCACGGCTTGGGTCGCGCGCGGCCCGCCTGGAAGGATCATCTGATGACCGAAATCGTATTTCTTGTTGAGGAAGCGGCGGAAGGTGGCCTCACCGCTCGTGCATTGGGCGAATCCATCTTCACGCAGGCGGACTCATACGAAGCGTTGCGCGAGGAGGTTCGCGACGCGGTGCGTGGTCACTTCGATGAAGGTGAGCGGCCATCCAGTATTCGCCTGCGCTACATCTGACCTCAGCCGATGCCTCGCCTAGTCGACCAAATGCAGGAAGCGCTCTCCGCGTTCGCGGACGTAAAAACGCCGCCAGCGTTGATCGGTGGACTCGCGCTGGCCGTACACCACGTTGTTCGCGCCACCCGCGATATCGATTTCCTGGTCGACGCCGACGACGCCGACCGTCTCCACACGATCATGCTGGCCCTGGGCTACGACTGCGTCCATCGCAGTGAAGATGCCGCCAACTATCTGCGCGGTGACGAAGGGCTCGACCTGCTCTACGCCCGTCGCCCCGAATCCATGCAATTGTTGCTCGGCGCCCCCGAGCACCAGACAGGGATGGGTCGCCTGCGCGTAGTCGACGCCGAGGGACTTATTGGATTCAAGCTTCAAGCCCACGTAAACGATCCCAGACGTCTGCGCGATGTCGACGATATCCGTGAGCTTATGAGAACCAATCGTGAGTCGCTCGACTTGCAGCAGGTCAGGCGATACTTTGTGCTCTTCAACCGTGAAGCCATGCTCAATGACATCCTCGACGAACTCAGCACCTAAGCAACTGGCTTGCGATGCCGCGCCGTTCGCGGCGAGCGGCGGCGTGGCGTATGTGCGCTCACCCCGTAGCTCGTCAGTCGACGCGTGGATGGATCTGATGGAAGCGGTGGAAGCGCTCTGCCCACGCTGGCCGGAGCGCGAGTTGTCGATTGGCACGGACTATCGCCTGTGATCGCCAGCAGCAGGTCGGCGCGGCTTGCGGGCACGGAGGTTCCGGCCTACGAGGGTGGTGACCAGACGTTCGCCGACCTGCAGCAGCGAATCGCCGCGACGGAGGCCTTCGTCGGTGGCTTGGATGCGGCAGGTTTCGAAGGCAGCGAGCAACGCGAGGTGGTAATGCGAACAAGCACACCGAAGGAACGCCGCATCGGCGGCCATGCCTACTTGGTGGCGTACGGGCTGCCGCAGTTTTTCTTCCATGTCACCACGTCGTACAACCTGCTTCGGCACAACGGCGTCGAGATTGGAAAGAAGGACTTCATGGGCGCGTATTGCGGGCGAGCAAAGTGAGCCTGACCGCGTTTGTTTGCCGTTTGTTGGCTAGCCAGAACCCTGTTCGACTCCATCGATCAGGTGCAAGACACCGCCACCGGCTGGCTATGGACTTACAACCACGAGCTCCCGAACATGGCTCTCGGCGGCATCGCCCCGATACAGAAATTGGCGCTTGTCGCTTAGCTCCACTTTTGATTTCAGTTAAAGGTGGGGGGATTACCAATGAGGATCGCTGCGACTCCTCATTTCATCGTCGATGATGTAGGGCTCTCTCTCATCTCGTGTGGTTGACGTCGCCCGATCTTGCATGAAGTGCGGTGCGTCGGCACGCTGCGCAGATGGAAACTCTATTCACTCAGGCCCTTGGGCTGCACACACCGTGGCGCGTGGTCAACGTCGACTTTCGTCAGGCCGAAGGCCTCATCGTTTTCCAGATCGACAATGCGGCGCAGCGCCTTGCGTGCCCGGCATGTGGGGCTGCGGATCAACCGGTTCATGACCGCTTGGCGCGCTCGTGGCGACATCTGAACTTCTTCCAGTATCAAGCGATGCTACAGGCGCGGGTGCCGCGAGTGCGCTGCACGGCGTGCGAGAAGACCACGCAGGTCTGCGTGCCGTGGGCGCGGGAAGGATCCGGTTTCACACAGACCCTGGAGGCGTTCGTCGTCGCCTTGTGCGAGCAGATGCCGGTGCTGGCAGTGTCGCAGTTGCTCGGTGTTTCCGATGACCGGGTCTGGCGCGTCCTGGATCATTACGTGAAGGCGGCGCGCGCCCGGGAAGACTACTCGGCGGTGCGTCGCATCAGCGCCGACGAACGCAGTGCCCGCCGCGGCCACCGCTATGTAACGATGTTCTGCGATGCCGATGAGCGCCGGCTGCTGTTTGCGACGCCGGGCAAGGACGCCGCGACATTCGCCGCTTTTGCCAAGGACTTGGCCGCCCACGGTGGCGACGCGCAGGCGATCACAGATGTCAGTCTGGACATGGGCGCGGCCTATCAAGCGGGCACACGAGAGCACTGCCCGAACGCGCGGGTGAGCTTTGATCCCTTCCATGTGGTTGCCTTGGCCAACCAGGCGCTGGACCAGGTGCGCCGCGCCGAGGTCAAGCACGAGTCCTCGCTCAAGGGCGTGCGCTGGGGCACGCTCAAGGATGCGGCGAAATGGACGATCGAGCAGATCGACCAGATGCACTGGCTACAACGCTCGGGCCTGAAGACCGCACGTGCATGGCGACTCAAGCAGCGCCTGCGAGAGGTGTTTGCCCAGTGCACGGACATTGCCGAGGCCACCGGGTTGCTCAAGCGCTGGATCAGTTGGGCCACGCGCTGCCGCTTGCCGCCGTTCAAGCGACTGGCGGCGACACTCAAGAAGAACCTGGAAGGTGTACTCGAACACTTCCGATCCGCGCTCAACAATGGCTTTGCCGAAGCGATCAATGGGCGCGTTCAAGCCGCCAAGGTGCGCGCCAAGGGCTACGGCACTGACGCCCACCTGATCACCATCAGCTATCTGGTCTGCGCCAAGCTCAAGCACTTGCCGAAGAACCCCTGGACCACCGCCCGTCAACATCCGGCAGTCTGAACAACCCGATCATCTTCCACACGAAACGAGAGAGAACC
>JBATAQ010000207.1:0-1852 GCA_049661925.1 Dokdonella sp. | reverse complement strand
AGTCCATCCATCGAATCAGCAGTGCTGCCGCGACAGCACCGACCGAGCCAAGCAAGTCACCAATCACGTGTAACCGCGCACCTGCGGTATTGACGTCGTCATGATCGTGGCCGCCCAAAGTCATCAGAACTATCGCGTTGACGGCCAGGCCAACCAAAGCGACGCCGAGCATCATTCCGGACAGGATTGGCTGCGGGTCGCTGAAGCGCATGACGGCTTCGAAGCAGATCCACGCGACCAGAACCAGCTGACTCAGTGCGTTGGTGTAGCCAACCAGAATTTCGAGCCGGACATAACCAAATGATCGCCGTGCATCGGCCGGACGGCGGGCGAATACCGCACCCAGCCAAGCAAACATCAATGCCGCTGCATCGACCAGCATGTGCGCCGCATCGGCCAGCAACGCCAACGAGCCGGACAGCCAGCCGCCTATCGCTTCCGCGACCATCGTGATCAAGGTCAGGCCGAATGCGAACAGCAAGCGTCGGGTTCGCTTTGGATCGTCGACAAATGCGGCGCCATGCGAACGTCGCTCGTCGTCGAGCGCGGCATGGCTATGGCCGTGATGGTGGTGGTCGTGGCTGGACATGGTGCCCACGCATGCTATGCAGTGGCGTGCCGGTTACACAATCACTTTGGCAACCCGTCGGCACGATTCGACGACTTGGAGGTTACCGCCAGCGATTGGAGCCGCGCGCTTCAGCTATCAGTCAATGCAACGCCGGCGGGCACGCGCACGCTGCGCTGTCGGTATGCACGTGGGCCAGCCGCAGGTTTGCAATGTGCGCGCACATCACCAGCACGCCGCCCATGCTGACCATCACGGCGTGGCTCACGTTGGTGTGGTCGACGTTGAAGAGGACGCCAGCGACCAGCAGCAGCACGCCGGGAACCATGAAAAGGAACGCCACGAGACGACGGTGCCTACGGAATCCGAAAATCAACGAAGTGATCGCGAGCGCTACCGAAAATCCGACAAACGCCCGCTCAAACGCATGGTCGGCCAAAAACGACAAACCGAGCGCCGGCAAGGCAGCGAAGATCAGCGGCAACAAGGCGCAATGCAGCGCACACAGGAATGACGCGGTTGCGCCGAAGCGGTCAGCGTAACTGCGATTTTGGGCGGATCGAACCTCGGTCATTGCGGTGTTATAACATAACGATTGCAGAACAGCATGACTGTGTACGGACCGACCACATGCTTGACGGGCCTGGCAGCGAGAAAGCGAAGGTTGACCGGCGATAGGAAACCGCTGGAACTCCGAAATCCGTGGAACCGCGGCCGGCATCGTCGATAGGCGCTGCGGCGGTGAGCACTGGACGCCTCATAGTGCCCCTCGGAAACCGACCGATTGCGTCGGATCTCGCGGCTGATGGAACTGACGCTACGCAACAATCGGCGGGCGATGCCACGTTGCGAGATGCCCAGCCCGAGCAGCGTCTGAATCTGGTAGCGTTCGCCTTGGCTCAGGTGCGAATAGTTCATGTGCAACTCCACTTGCCGGTGAAGTGGCGCAGGCTATCGCACCTGGGCCTCTCTACGGCGCTGGGTGTTGCACTTCAAAGTTGAACTCACCGATGTCCTATGTCAGCCTGAATCTCAATTTGGATGAAGCGCTGAATTGGATTCGTTTCAATTTTCCCGGTACTTCATCCGGTCGCCGCGGTGGTTCTCAACTCGAGTCAGCGCACCTGCTCGACGAGTGATATCCGCGAGGTATGGATTGGAGCGGGTGATGGGAATCGGACCCACGTTCGCAGCTTGGGAAGCTGCTGTCTTGCCACTAGACGACACCCGCTCAATGGAGCCGTCGGGACGTGCTCGCGCCCGACGCGCACGTAGCGTACGGCG
>JBATAQ010000206.1:0-4859 GCA_049661925.1 Dokdonella sp. | reverse complement strand
AGCGGAATTCTTCGCGGTTGTCAGTGAGCAATTCTTCGAAACCCCGGCACCATTGCGCCAGCATTTGCCGGACGTATACAAACAGCTCACGCAGTTTTATCGGCAGCATCCGTGCTGAGTACCCGGTGTTGGGTGATGAATGTCAGGAGATTCGACAGGTAGCGTGACGATGCTTCTGCGCAGAGGATTTCTGCGCGTAACGGGCTCAATCGGGAACGGGGGCGGGCTTTACAGCTCGCTCAAGCAGGAGCTCACCCACCACGAACGCTTCGTTGATCGTGACCAAGCACGCAGCAAAGTGTTCCAATACATCGAAGTGTTTTACAACCGCCAGCGACTGCACAGCGCACTGGACTACCAATCACCCGACGAGTTCGAGAAGATGGTGGCTGTTGCCTAATTCAACGGTCCGAAAAATTGGGATCGGTCCAGGTTCACATGCTGCTGGTAAGTGACTTTGACCCCGTTTTGCGTTTCGAGCGAACTTCAACAGCCTGCCAGGCGGCATGTTGCTCTGCATCAACGCTTTGATCCGCTGCCGAGACGATCCCAGAAATCGGCCATCTCCAGGTAGGTAAACGAAGCAGACCAGGTGATCAACACGAAGCCGACCAGGGATTCCGTGCTGATCAGGAAGCGCACGACGCCGACCGGCGCGAGATCACCGAAGCCGACGGTCGAATACGTCACTGCGGACAAGTACACCGCATCGAACAGGTGCAGGGATTCGGACCCGATGATATGGCCACTCGCGGGCCACATCATCAGCAGCCAACAGTTCAGGCCAAATATCCATATCTCGAGGATGTGCAGGATCAGGATGGCGGAGATCGCGTACAACACCTAGCGTCGACGCTGACCGCCGCGCCGGGCCAATCGGATGGACAAGGCAACCAGGCCTTCATAGTGGAGCAGCACCGCCAAAGCGACCGCCGCGAACGTCGCCAGGACGACGGTCAGATTGGCTCCCCAGTTTCCGTAAAGATCCAACGCGGGGTCGGCGATCATCAACTCTGGTTCCGTGGCCGTTAGGGATGCTCTGATCAACCAGGCGCAGATGGCATGATGTCAGAAAGGTTCTCCGGGTGGGGTGCGTGGTGCAGTTCAGGCTGGCCGCCTGGACAAGCCGCGCGCGCCGGCCGGAGGGCCTTTCGGACATCACCCCATCATTTGAATTATTCGGTTGGGGCCGCACCGCCTGCGCGCAGCTCCGCGTTGCGACGGCTCACCAGACGGCCAGTCTGCTTTCACCGCCGCGCCTTGACCCCCGATCGGGTCGAGGGCAGGTTCTGCGCGCTGACGTTGCGGTGCCGCCTGTGCCTGGTTGATCAGAGCATCCTTAGTCGTCGCGCGTTCGCTTTGGCCATGCCCAGGCATTCTCTTGCAGGTACCGCGCTGTTTCGCGGCTTTCCAAAGGCAGGAGACACACATGACCCGCATATCGCAATCGCTACTCTTTGTGCTTGCATTGACCCTCGCCGATAACGCGCTGGCAGCTTCGATCAGCGGCACCTATCAGGCCAATGGTGTAGCTGCGAAGCTCACCCACGCGCTGGCGATGGCCGTCGAACCATTCTCCGGAAATCCGACGACGCGACTGATCTTCACCGAAAAAGATGCCAGCGCGGACGAGCGTCCCGATATCACCGCGAGCTTCGGCGGCTTCGGCAGCGCCCTCGTTGTCACCCTGATGAAAGAGGGCGATACCTACAGCGTCATCGGCTGCGAGTTTGGCCACACCGCGTTGAAGCGCATGGGTGCGAGTGGCATCGGCATTGTTGACGCGAAGGACGTGAAAGCGAGGGCTGGTCAGATCAGCGGCAAGCTGGTCAGCGCTCCCGATGCAAAAATATTCGACGAACCGGTCAGTGTCGACTTGAGCTTCGACGTGCCCTTGCGTTGAGCCGCGGTGGTGTGGGTGCCGACGAATAGTCGGCACTCACCTGCTTGAGCTCACGCTCGAGGAAAACTCTTTCGGCATCAACGTTCGCTTTCCCTGCTCCGGCGCATTCATGTCGGAAAGCGCTGCAACTTGCAGTTGCCGGGAGCGAGTCATGAACACCGTTCAAAACCTGCTTGTACGCTCAGCCATCGTGTTGTGCGCATGCTTGGGTATCGTGAAACCGGCAGCTGCGACCGAATTCTGCATCCAGACGCTGAACGATCTCACGTCCACCCTGCAACTGGCGACGTTGGCGGAACTGGGCGACAACGATGTCACCATGAAGCTGGTCGCGCAGACTTACACCTGGAATGTTTCCGACAACGCGAGCCGAACCTATGCGTCGAAAAATCGCCTGCGTATCCTCGGTGGCTATAGCGCCAACTGCGCTTCGCGAACGATCAACCCGGATAACACGGTGATCAACCTGACCGGATCGACGGATCTTGGCTTCCGCACCAACGGCGATGCCGAGGAGATCGAGGGCATCACGTTTCGCAGCGTGGTCGGAATCAGCTTCGGCAGCACCATCAACTGCACCAATATCGGCAAGACGGTGCGTCTTGCGCGCAACAAGTTCGAGACCGGTGCCCATGGTCTGTACCTAGAAGCGCATTGCCACGCATTGCGTGCCGAGAACAATCTGTTCAATGGGGGTGGCGGCACGTTTGTCGAAGCCTATTTCACGGATGGTCAGCCGGTGAGCGCAGCGTTCGTGAACAACACCTTCGTCAATGCCGCGTCCGGCCTTGAACTGTATCGCTACTCAAACGCCGAGCCATTGACTGTCTCGCTGTACAACAACGTGATCTGGGGCAATGGCTCGTTTGCCCTCGCGCTCGGCTCCGGATCCGCGCCGGTCACCTTGTATGCGTATCACAACACCTGGACCAATGTGAGCGCGCCGATGTCCATCGGCTTTGGCAACTCCACGGTGAATCCGTTGCTGACGGCCAACTTCCACCTGACCGAACCGGGTTCGCCGGCCATCAACAGTGGCTTCAACAGTGTGTCGGGCGGACTACCGGGCACCGATCTCGCTGGCGGACCACGGCTGATTGGATCGGCAGTTGATCGTGGTGCTTACGAGTCGAGTGTCAACAATGCCTCGGCGATCGAGATTCCGGTCACCAGCAGCACCGACTCTGGCACCGGTTCGCTGCGCGCGGCGATCCTCGCGGCGAATGCAACGGCCGGTCTCAACGTCATCACCTTTGCGATGGGTAGCTGTCCGCAGTTCATTTTTCTTGATACGCCATTGCCGCAGATCACTGACTCGTTGTGGGTCTCCGGGTATAGCGCCGCGGGTTCGTCGGCCAACACGTTGACGTTCGGCAACGACGCCAGCTATTGCGTTCGCGTGGTTGGCAGCGGCGGATCGGTTGCCAGCGCATTTCGGGTGCCGGCCACGGTTGCCCCTGACATGCAGTTGCTCGTGCAAGGGCTGGCCATCGGCGGCTTTGGCGATGCCGTCGTGCTCGGTGGTGGAAGCAATCACATTATCAGTGGCAATCACTTCGGTCCGGGGCTCACTTCGTTTCTCGACATGCCGCGGAATGGCTACAACGTGCGGCTCGGCGGCGCGGTGGCGAATGTTTTGATCGGCGGAAATTCGCCGTCTTCAAGAAACACGATTGCCGGCGCGACGACTGCCGGAATTCGCATTGCCGGAACGGGAGCCGGCAATCAGGCCATCAACAACTACATCGGCTCCGGCCGCGCCGGCGGAGACGACCCTGACGGTGACACCGGCAATGCGCACGGCATTGAACTGGCGTCGAACTACGCTTTGGTACGTGACAACCTGATTGGATTGAACAGCACGGGAATCTTGATCACAGGCGAAGGCAACCAGATCGAGTCGAATCGTATTGGCCTGAAGGCGCTCGCGTTCTGCTTCGTGCCGCCATGCGCACCGGGCTACGACGCGATACCCAACACCGGTGGAATCACCTTGAACGGCGGCGCGACCAACAATCTGATGGTCTCCAACATCATTGCGAAGAATGTGCAGCACGGCATCGCCATGGCTACCGATGCCGGCTTTGGCAACTGGGTGCTGGCGAACAACATCCATTCCAATGGCACGCTGGGGATCGATCTATACGGTCCATCCGGTGCCGGACCCGATCCGATCAGCTTGAATGTGGCGGTTGGGTTCACTGGCCCGAATGGCCACATGAACTACCCGGTGCTCGACTCCGCCGCTGGCGGCGCATTCAACGGGCGCATCACCGGTAGTCTTTCGTCACACAACGGCGCGGCGCGTATCGATCTGTTTGCCAGCGCGCAATGCGATCCCAGCGGATACGGCGAGGGTGAGCGCTTCATCGGATCGACAACGACGACGGTCAGCGGAGCATCAGTGCTTCCTCCACAAAATGGTATCGGGCAGATCAGCGTCAACCTCACTAGCAGCGTTTCGCTGGTCGGCAAGAAAATTACCGCCACGGCAACCGACAACAATGGCAACACGTCGGAGTTTTCGACCTTCACTACCTACCAATGCGACGGCATCTTTGCGCATGGTTTCGACGACGCGGTTGGTTCGACCTGCGGTGCGCAATAGACGCGTTGGTGCGTCGTTCGGGCGATTGCGCGGCTACAGTGCAGTCGCTACCTTTGGTCGATCTTGCGCTGCGGAGGGTTCTCCGGCATCCAGCTCAATGCCGATCATGGGCGAACGGGGTCAGGTGCACTTACTGCCCGACTCCGCCCACATTCATTCGCGAAAGCCTGATTCTTCGCCGCCGCAATACCCACCCGGCTTCGCCAACTCAATCGCCGGCTTGGCAAAGTTGATCGACGGCAGCTCGCCGTCATCGGCGGCGCTGTACCAGACGGCGCCGTTGGGCAGCATGACGACGAGGATGCCGCCGAAGCCGGACATGAATGGAATCCAGGTGGGCTTGTCGCA
>JBATAQ010000205.1:0-8541 GCA_049661925.1 Dokdonella sp. | reverse complement strand
AACTGGTCAAGCGTTTCGCCGGGCTGCCGCCCGCCGCCCCATCCCCGGATCAAGTCCGAGGACAGGCTCTTTCTCCTCGCAGAGAAACGTGGGCCAACGGATGCGCCCGTGGCGGGTCGGTCGTGCGATGAAGCCGCACGACTACGCAAGCTGGCTCCGGGGTTCGCTGACAGCACCTCCTTGTGCTGACAGCGCACTGGCCCGAATCCATTCGGGCCACCCTGCGGGCCGCCTCGTCGCCATCTCGCCTCCCCGAAACGGGATGAAAGTCAAAAGCACGCGGCGCGATGCGCTGCGTAAAGCCGCCGCTTCGCGACGGTGCAGTTGACCCACCCGCCCGTTCCTGTCGGCAAGTGCTGGACGGATCAGCCGCTTGCGGGACGCGCAATGGATTGCGCGTCTTCGGTCGCGGCACAGGGTGTGCCTTCGACCGAACCCGGGCAGTGCTTGCGCACCCGCACGGCTTCACCGTGCGGGCGGCAGGTCCGGGTGCCATTTCTCTTGGTTACTTCTCTTTGGGCAAGCAAAGAGAAGTGACTCGCGCGCCGGTAGGCGCGAGAAACGCTCTACAAACCTGGCGTCAACCAAAAAGTGAGGGGCGGCGGGCGGCGAAACGCTTGAGCAGTCTGGCGACAGCCGCGCCATGGCCGTCTGGACGGCCAACCAAAATCAAACGGCGTACAAGGACCGGACCCTCCTCCGCGACCCTTCTCCCGACGGGAGAAGGGAGAAGAGAGAAAGCAACGCGACGAGGCAGCGGACGACTCAAGTAGCGCGGCGTCGCAGGCGTTCGACGAGCAACGGCGTCAGGGCGAGCAAGGCCAACGCGACACTGGGCAACAAGATGCCCGGCGAGAGCAAGCTGCGCGGCGACCAGCCGCCGTCGCGGGCGAACAGTTCGACCAGGTTCGCGCCGATCATCGATTGCAGGGACAGCATGGCAATGCTGCCAACCAGGGTAGTCACAAGAAACAGCCGCAACGGGCAGCGCAACCAAGCGAGTGCCACGGTCACTGCGCCGAATGGGAGCACCGGCACGAGGCGCAGGAACATGGTGTAACTCCATGGGTGTGCGTGATAGCGCTCGCGGATGCGTTCGACCAGTGCGGGCGCAGGGCGCGTGCCGCCTTCGAACGCGCGACGGCTGGCGAAGAACAGGAGGATCGCTCCGAGACAGACGCCGACCAGCGATTGCAGCGTCCCGGCGACGGCGCCGAATAACAGTCCGCCGGCCAATACCAGCAACAGCGCTCCCGGCATTGCCGTCGCCACCATCACCGCCAAGGAAAACACATGGATCAGGCCGGCTTGCAGGCGGTGGTATTCCACCTGTTTCTGCAATTCTGCGTGCGTGGCGACCAGCGCTTCCGGGCGAAGGCGATCAAGCCAGCCGCTGGCAAGAACGACAACGCCGGCGGCAACCAGCAGCAGCAATGGCAATACACGCTTTAGTCGTGACGGCATTAACGGCGCTCCATAAACATCCGGCTTCAGAATTTACCACTCAAAGAAAATGGGCACCGCTGAGGTAGCCCGATATCGAACCCTCCCCAAGGACGTTCGCACCTGGCTGCGGGTCGAGCACTGGTCCGACCTTGGTTGCGTTAGCCAAATTGTAGTGCCATAGGTGCCTTGCATCCGGTCGTTGGCGTTCCTCAATTAACCGACACCCCGTTGAAAATCCGGGTATCCGAGATATGCATCGCTATTGAAATTCACACGTCTGCGGGCGCTGTCGACACCGCGGCATCACTCGAACGCGCGGCGATCCAGGCGGCGATCATCGCCGACAGATACGGAATGGTCTGAGCTGAAAGAATGGCGATCCACAGCTTGCCTTCCATGTACTGCACGCCGATTGCGTTACTCATGCCGATGATGCCCAGCACCAGCGCGACCAGCATCAGCGTTTCCTCGCGCACCGAGGCGAACGGATTTGGCTTGCGACCGACGCGGCGACTCTTGGCGGTCACCACGAACTCACCCTTTTTCTTCCACAGGCCAGTGAAGATGCCGCGCGCGATGGCATGGCTGAGTGCCATGCTGGCGATCGACGCCATGATGGTGTCCTTCCAGTTACACGGAACGCGAACGCGATAGAGAACGATGCCGAAGATCGCCTTGCTCAGGAAGAAGCCGATGATCGGCACCAGGAACAAGCGCAGTGGCAAGGTGAAGTATTGCGGCCAGCCGATCATGCCGATGGTCCAACCAATCGACATCAAGGTGAACACCAGATGCAGCGCATCGGCGAACCATGAGAACCAGCCAGTGAGGAAGTGGAACTTCTGGCCGAGGGTCAGGCCGCCGACAGCATTGCGTCCATCGCGCGGATCGGCATTCGCGCTGAGTATGCCGTTGCGTGCTTGAGCGGTGGAAGGCAAATCGCCCGCGATCAACCCGGCCTCGTCCATAGCGGCAATGCTGCTACGACTGTCAGCGCGTGCGCGCTCGAAGGTCATCCAGTTCAATCGCGCCTTCATGATCTGCATCGCGCCAAACGCCCAGCGGAAGCGTTGTGATTTGTAGGCGGCGAAGTCGGCCGGAGTCAGGCCCTTGCCCATCAGTTCATCGACGTAGATCAACTCGTGGCCGGCATGCATCAGCCGCAAGCCGAGTTCAGCGTCTTCGCAGATGGTCCACTCCGACCACTTGCCGGTGGTCTCCAGAACGTCGCGACGAACCATCGTCATGGTGCCGTGCTGGATGATGGCGTTGCGCTCGTTGCGATGGTGCATGCCGATCCGGAAGAAGCCGTCGTACTCCCAGTTGGCCATGCGCCGAAACGCGTTGTGCTCCCAGTCGCGGTGTGCCTGCGGACACTGCACGACGGCAACCTTCGGGTTGGCGAAATAGCCGGTCAGCGCGCGTAGCCAGTCACGCCGAACTGCGTAGTCGGCGTCGACGACAGCCACGACTTCGGCACGAGTGTCGGTCTGCTCCAGAGCGTAGTTAAGTGCGCCGGCCTTGAAGCCCGGCCACGGTGCCAGGTGGAAGAATCGAAAGCGCGAGCCGAGCTGTTCGCAGTATTCCTGCACCGGTTTCCAGACTGCTTCGTCCCTGGTGTTGTTGTCGATGACCAGCACTTCGAAATTCTCGTAGTCGAGCGCGGCCAGCGAATCCAGGGTCAGTTTCACCATCTCCGGCGGCTCGTTGTAACAAGCCAGGTGAATTGACACGAATGGCTGCGCGTCACCGGGTTCGGGCGTCAGCAATCCGGCGTGACGCAACCAGCGCCGGTTCCAGATCACCTCGGTGAACTCGAAGCCGTTGATGAGCAACACCAGGATGATCGCGATCTGCGCCGGTAGCAGCAGGGTCAACATCAGCCAGTCAAATGGCTTCAGGTAGAAATCGTAAGGCAGCGTTGCCGACCAGATCAGAACGGATGACGATAACTGCATCATCACCAGGAAGAACAACAGCCCAGTGATGCGAAAGCGAATGAAGTGCCTCGCGAACCAGTACATCGGCAGCAGCGCGAGCAGGCAGGCGACGCCGGCCTTGATCGGCCACGAAGGATCGGAAACCAGCGGGCCGGTCAGCGCGAACTTCGGTTCGCGATTGGCGTTAAACATGCCCCAATACGCGCCCGCCGGACCCTCGTGAGCGGCCTTCCACGGTTGGTCGATCGCTTCCATCACGTAGTAATCGATGTCGTTGCCGGCGGCGACGTTGAACCACTCGCGCAGGAACTGGGCCTCGTCGGCGATGGTCGGAAAGGCGTAGTCCTTGCGATCGCCATTGGATGGCCAGCCCACTTCACCGATGACGATGGGCTTGTCCGGATACAGCCGCTGCATCTCCTTGTACTGGCCTACGACGAAATTGATCGCATCCTTGCGCGGAATCTTTTCCCAGTACGGCAGCAAATGGATGGTGATGAAATCGACATGCTGGGCCAGCACCGGGTAGCGCAACCAGACGAACATCGGCTCGGCGGTCGAAACCGGAATGTCCAGATGGGCACGGGCCCGGTCGATGTAGCCAATCAACTGCTCAACACTCATGTCGGCACGTAGCAGCGTTTCGTTGCCGACGATGGCGCGGGTGATGTTGTCGTACTTGCCGGCCAGCGCTTCCAGTGCATCGAGCTCGCGCTCATTGCGATCAAAGCGGCGATCCAGATACACGCCCTGCATCACGTCCATGCCATGCAATCGCGCCAGCCGTGGCACTTGCGGATTTTCCAGCGCGGAATAGGTACGCAGGCGATTGGTCATCGTCGACATCAGGCGCACGTCTTCGGCGAGATCGTCCTCGTTGGGGAAGATGTTTTTGGTCGGATCGCCGTAACGCTGGAACGCGGTGAAGGCAAGACCACCGACTGGCCCGGACCATCCGGCAATCGGCGTCGGTCGGTTCAACCAGCCCCACAGCAGAAAGTTGAGCGTCGCGACCAGCAGGGTCAGCGCCAGTGCCCGCCAGAAGGATTTGCGCAATTCCGAAGGATGCGTCGTGGTGATCGTTGTCAAACGTGCAGTTCCGCCAGACGGCGCAGGATGCGCAGCGCCGGTCAGAATACCCCACAGGCTGCGCTCATCGTCGCGACGATTTCGCTTTTTTCATCTGGCTGTCGCCAGACTTCTCGGGCGTTTCTCGCGCCTGCGACATCGCTTTCCTCCTCTCTGCCCTCGGCAGAGAGGTCGGGAGTGAGGGTCCGCGCGCTGTTCTCCCTTCTCCCGTCGGGAGAAGGTGCCCGAAGGGCGGATGAGGGTTCGGCACTTGTGTCAACCGTGACTGTTGAAGCAGCGTCGCTCCACTTTTTTCAGCCTTCGCCAAACTGGTCAAGCGTTTCGCCGGGCCGCCGCCCGCTTCGCTCTGTTTGTCTGTCGCCAGACCGGTCAAGCGTTTCTCTCGCCTGCCGGCGAGCGAGCCACCTTTCTGCTCGCACAGAAACATGGCCCAAAGATGCGACCCGAAGGCCTGTCGCCCACGCGGCTGCGCCGCGTGGGTGCGCAAGCACTGGCCGGGTTCGGTCGAAGGCACATCCTGTGCGGGCGACCGAATCCGCGCAATCCATTGCGCGTCCCGCGAGCGGCTTTTCCGTCCAGCACTTGCCGACAGGAACGGGCGGGTGAGTCAAAAGCAGCACAGCGGAGCTGCGCTGTGCCTTTGACCTGTATCCCGTTTCGGGGAGGCGGGTTGGCGAAGGAAAAGCCCGAATGGTGGTCCGAATGGTTTCGGGCCAGTTCGCTGTCAGCGAACCCCGGAGCCAGCTTGCGTAGTCGTGCGGCTTCATCGCACGACCGACCCGTCACGGGCGCATCTTTGGCCCACGTTTCTCTGCGAGGAGAAAGAGCCTGTCCTCGGACTTGATCCAGGGATGGGGCGGCGGGCGGCAGCCCGGCGAAACGCTTGACCGGCCTGGCGACTGCCAACCCTCGCCGAATGGCGACGCAAGGCGCGGACCCTCACCCTCGATCCCTCTCCCGGTGGGAGAGGGAAGAAACGCAGGCAGCCCGGCGAAACGCTTGACCAGCCTGGCGACTGCCAACCCTCGCCGAATGGCGGCGCAAGGCGCGGACCCTCACCCTCGATCCCTCTCCCGGCGGGAGAGGAAAGAAATGCAGACGGCAGCCCAGCGAATCACCCTGTCAGCCCGGCGACAACCAGAAAAACCAGCGCCCGACAAGGGCGCAAGAAGACTCCTGGGGTAGGATGACCGCATGAAAAATACCACCGATTCCCTGCTGCAAGAAGCGATGCAAACGTTTGGCGAATTGCTGGACGAGGCGAAGGCGTCCATCGATCCCGAGCCGACTGCGATGACGCTCTCCACGGCTGACGGCAATGGCCGAGTATCGGCACGAGTCGTGTTGTTGAAGGGGCACGATGAAGACGGGTTCCGTTTCTTCACCAACCGCACCAGCGCCAAGGGTCGGCAACTGGGTGCGCATCACCAGGCCGCGCTTTGCTTCCACTGGAAGCAGTTGCGTGATGGCGTGCAGGTGCGCGTCGAGGGGACGGTCGCGGAGTTGCCGGACCCGGATTCGGATGCGTATTTCGCGACCCGTCCGCGTGGCAGCCAACTCGGCGCGTGGGCTTCGCTGCAATCGCAGCCATTGCCGGATCGCGAGACCTTCGAACAACGTCTTGCCGAATTCGACGCGAAATTCGATGGCGTTGAAGTGCCGCGTCCCGTGCACTGGGGCGGCTATCTGCTGACGCCCGACCGCATCGAAATCTGGTACGGCGCGCGCTATCGGTTGCACGAACGTTGGCAGTACACACGCGACGGCGACGTCTGGTCGAAACAGATGCTGTATCCGTGAGCGTCGTCGCCAGCGATCACTATCCGCATCGCATCGTCTGCCTGACCGAAGAGCCGACCGAGGTGCTGTACGCGCTCGGCGAACAGGATCGCATCGTCGGCATTTCCGGCTTCACGGTGCGCCCACGTGAAGCGCGTCGCGACAAGCCGAAAGTGTCGGCGTTCATCAGCGCGAAGATTGACAAGATTCTTGCGCTGGAACCCGATCTCGCGATTGGCTTTTCCGACATCCAGGCCGACATTGCGCAGGCGCTGATCAAGGCTGGTGTCGAGGTCTGGATCGCCAACCATCGCAGCGTCGACGGCATCCTCGGTTACATCCGCCGGCTTGGCGGCATGGTCGGGGCTGCGGAACGCGCGGAGCGTTACGCGACAGACGCCGAAAAACATATTGCGGAAATCCGCGAAGCCGCCGCGCACTTGCCGTACCGCCCGAAGGTGTATTTCGAGGAATGGGACGAACCGCCCATCAGCGCGATCCAGTGGGTTGCCGAACTGATTCGCATCGCTGGCGGCGACGACATCTTTCCCGAACTCGCCGCCGAATCGCTGGGCAAGGCGCGCATCCTTGCCGACCCCGATGAAGTGATCCGGCGTGCACCCGACCTCATCATCGGCTCGTGGTGCGGCAAGAAATTCCGGCCCGAACCCATAGCCGCGCGACCCGGCTGGGATGCGATTCCGGCAGTACGCAATGGCCAAATTCACGAAATCAAATCGCCGATCATCCTGCAACCCGGACCGGCCGCGTTGTTCGACGGCCTGGATGAATTGCATCGATTGATCGCCGCGACCGCGACGGAGACGTCACCGCATGACTGACACGAAAACGTCGCCGCTTAACCGCGTTCGTTGAGCGCGACCACGGCAGGCAAATCCTTGCCTTCGAGGAATTCCAGAAACGCGCCGCCGCCGGTCGAGATGTAGCTGATCTGATCGGCGATGCCGTATTTGTCGACGGCGGCCAGGGTGTCCCCACCACCGGCAATCGAGAACGCAGGCGAGTCGGCAATTGCGCGTGCCAGCGTTTCGGTTCCATGGCCAAAGGCATCGAACTCGAAGACGCCGACCGGGCCATTCCAGACGATTGTTCCGGCCTTCGCTATCAGCTCGGCATAGCGTCGCGCCGTTTCGGGACCGATGTCCAGGATCATGTCGTCCTCGCCCACGTCGCTGACCGCTTTCACGGTCGCTTTCGCGTCCGCATTGAACTCGGACGCCACAACGACATCGGAAGGGATCGGCACATCGGCGTTGCGCGCCTGCGCCGCCGCGATGATTCGATTCGCGGTCGGAATGAGATCGTGTTCGTAGAGCGATTTGCCCACGCCGTTGCCCGTCGCCGCGATGAAGGTGTTGGCGATTCCGCCACCGACGATCAATTGGTCGACCTTGCCGACCAGGCTTTCCAGTAACGCAAGTTTGGTCGACACTTTGGAACCGGCGACGATCGCCAGCAACGGTCTTGCCGGCGTGTCGAGCGCCTTCGCCAAGGCGTCGATCTCGGCCATCAGCAGCGGACCGCCGGCAGCAATCGGGGCAAACTTGATCACGCCATGCGTGGAAGCTTGCGCGCGATGCGCGGTGCCGAAAGCATCCATTACGAAAATGTCGCACAGCGCGGCGTACTTTTTCGACAACTCGTCGAGGTCGGCCGCCTCGCCTTGGTTCATTCGGCAATTTTCGAGCAGTACGATCTGGCCGGGCTCCACCTCAACGCCATCGACCCAATTGGCGATCAGTGGTACATCGCGGCCCAGCAATTCAGCGAGCCGCTTTGCCACCGGTGCCAACGAGTTTTCTTCCGACCACTCACCTTCCTTCGGCCGACCCAGGTGCGACATGACCATGACCGCCGCGTTCTTTTCCAGCGCTATGCGCAAGGTGGGCAGGGACGCCTGGATACGCAGGTCGGACGTGATCTCACTGTTGTCGATCGGCACGTTCAGATCCTGCCGAATCAACACGCGTTGGCCGGAAAGGTCCAGGTCGCTCATGCGGACAATGGTCATGGCTAAATCCTTGAAGAAGTCACCGCACATTACAGCCGCAGCTTGGAATTGTTGCAAATGACGCCCGGCCGCCTGACGCGCGAACTTATCCGCACACGCCTTGGGCTTACGGCGAACTCCGCTGCACGGCCTGACCAACTCCGCGTCCTGACGTGCGCCACCGGACCACGCGGCGTGCATTTGTAGGGTGAGGCACTTCACAACAGCGGAGCTGGTCAACCCGCGTAGCGGTTTCCACCGCTGTGCGGCGCGTCA
>JBATAQ010000204.1:0-15403 GCA_049661925.1 Dokdonella sp. | reverse complement strand
GGCGTGAAGCTGAACGTGGCGGCGAATTGGACAAATCGCGGATTCGCCGTAAACGAAGGTTCATTTTCGCGGCGCTGTTTGCGCCGATCAGAGTGGGCCGATCACATAGCGCGCGTAGCGACTGCGGCTTGCGTTGAGTTTGACCACGCGGACGCGACGCGGTGTAGTTCAAGCGTCGATTGCGGCGGGCTCGCTCGGGTAGCGTGCAAAAAAAAAGGCGGCGCGTCAGACGCGCCGCCCTTGATTCGCTGCAAACCGATCAGCTGTTGACGGCTTTCTTCAATGCCAGCGCGGCCTTGAAGGCCGGCACTGTCGACGCGGCGATCTGGATCGTCTCGCCGGTTGAAGGATTACGGCCGCTGCGGGCAGCGCGTTTGTTGGCCTTGAACGTGCCGAAGCCGGCGATGGCGACTTCTTCGCCCTGCGCCAAGGCCTGCTCGATGGTGAAGGTCATCTCGTTGACGATGTCGCCAACCGTCTTCTTGTTCATGTCGTGCTTGTCGGCGATAGCGTCGATCAATTGTGCTTTATTCATTGCGTGACTCCTTGTTGGTGTTGATGGGCGTTTGCGGCGGTTCGTCCGCCTTTGTTGGACGGCCTACTGTGCCAGATAAGCCCATGTTTTGGGCAATTCTGGCAAGTCGCCGGTCATCATTGGGACGGAGGATGTGGAGTACAAGTTGCCAACCCGCCGTGGACAATGTCGATTGATCGCGTTGATGGCTGTACGTTAGATGCGTTTTCTCGGGCGTTAGCCGAATTTACAAGCACTATAGCGGTCATTGCCTCGTTTGAGGCCACTCCGCGACGTATTCGCTGTCGGACATATCATCGAGAAATCTGCACACGAGAACTACCAACTTGGCTTGATCTGCTGGCGTTCCTGGCCACGATCCCAGCCGCGAAGCTCGTCGCGCAGATGCGCAATTCGCTGTCGACCGAGGATATGGCGTTGCTCATCCAGCACGACGCCATCGAGCAACTCGGCAATTCGTTGCGCAGTCGGCAGCATGGTGTCCCACGCATCCAGCGCCGACATCGGCCCAGGCAAGGTCATGAACAAGGTGATGCCGGGTGTCGCCAGTTGGGCGATCTGCTTCATGTCGAAATTGCCGGGCTTGGTCATTGTCGCCATGCTGAAGACTGGGCCTTTTTCAAACTTGCCCGGCGCCATCCGGTGAAAGATGTTCATGTCACCAAATTGCAGGCCGGCCTTCTCGGCAGCGACAACCAGATCACTGCCGTTGAAGGTTTCGCCGGCACGTGCCGAGACATACAGCGTAACGATGCGGTCAATAGCCCCGGTCGGTCTGACACCGAGCGTGCTGCGTGTCGAGGCTCGCGCGACCGGCACCGGTGCCGGCTCATGCCGGCTAGGCCTTGATGGAACAGACGGCGAACTGGCGCGTCGCGGCGGCTCATCGACATGCATCTCGGGCAAGTCATCGTCGCCCTGCGCGGAACCGAAACGCTCGACCGGCAGGTCGTCATCATCATCGATGTCGAATCCGGATTGAGCAGGTTCGGCATCGGGATCGCCCAGGCTGGGTTCGAAGCGGCCGTTCGGTAGCTCATCGTCCAGCCGCAGCATGGTGCGACGGCCAGTAGTCACTGCCTTCTTTTTCCTGGGGCTACCAAGGAAGAAGATCAGCGCCATTACGATTAGCCCGATCACGCCGATGATGACGCGCAATTCGAACGTGCTCAGGACGGGTGGCGTTTCCACTGGCGTCTCCTCAGGTTGCGCCCACGAGTTTAGCTGCTTCAGCGAGATCGACCTGCACCAGACGCGACACGCCGGGCTCGCGCATGGTAACGCCACATAGCTGGGTCGCGGCTTCCATGGTCGCCTTGTTGTGGCTGACGAAAACGAACTGCACGCGATCACTCATCTCGGTAACCAGGCTGGTGAAGCGCCCGACGTTGGCCTCATCCAGCGGCGCGTCAACTTCGTCGAGCAGGCAGAACGGTGCCGGATTGAGACGGAAGATGGCGAACACCAGCGCTACTGCCGTGAGCGCCTTCTCGCCGCCCGACAGCAACGTGATCGAGCTGACCCGCTTGCCGGGTGGACGCGCCATGATCGTCACGCCGGTGGACAGAAGATCATCGCCGGTCAGTTCCAGATAGGCATGGCCGCCGCCAAACAGGCGTGGAAACAATTCCTGCACGCCAGCGTTGACCTGATCGTAAGTCTCGCGGAAGCGCTGGCGCGTTTCCTTGTCGATCTTGCGGATAACCGCTTCCAGCGTTTCCAGCGCTGTCGTGAGATCGTTCAACTGCGCGTCCAGGTATTCCTTGCGCTGCGATTGTTCCTCATGCTCGGCAATCGCGGCGAGATTGACCGGCTCCAAGCGCTCTATGCGGCGTTGCAGGTCTTGCAGCGCAGCATTCCATTGTTCGGCATCGGCATCCGCCGGCAGCGCGTCGAGCACGCCTTGCAGGTCAAAACCCGCTTCGGTGATCGCATGGATCAGCGCATCGGCGCGAATGCGATTTTCCTGCTCGGCCATGCGCAGTTCGACCAGCCGCTCGCGGCGCTCGCCCAGACCAAGTTCGAAACGCTGGCGATCCTGTTCCAGCTTGCGTAGTTCTGCATCGCAGTCTTCCAGCGCTTTGCGCGCTTTGACCAATTGCTTGTCGACCAGCAGGCGCTGGTTGAGGCAGGTCTGGCGTTCCTGTTCGAGACCAGCCAGCGGATCGTTGGAGGTCGTCAGTTGCGCGGTCACCTCATCGCGACGCGCAGCGAGTTGCGCCATCTGCGAGCCCATCCGCAACACGGCTTGTTCCAGTGACGCCAACGAGGAACGCTTGGCTTCGATAGACAGAGCCAACTGATGCGCCTGGTCGCGGCTTTCGCGTGCCGCCATGCGCGCTTCTTCGCGCGATTCCAGCAACTGGCGGCGGTTGCCTTCCAGCGCGTGGCGACGCTGTTCAAGATCACCCATGTTGAGCACGACGGTATCCAGTCGTGAGCGCGCTTCGCGAGCGCTGCTGCGATCGGCGTCGAGTTTTTCGGTAAGTTCGGCCAGTTCCTGGTCGACGCGCCGCAAGCGTTCGCGACTGCCTTCGAGGCGACCGCGCTGGCTCTGCAGTTGGCCGGCCAATTCGGCGGCGCGGCGGTGGATCATGTACAGATCGCGCTGCGCTTCGTCGCGCAGGCGTTCGGCTTCGATGCGTTGTTGCTTGCCGGTTTCCACGCCAGCGGCGAGCGCTTCGATTTCGCTTTCGAGTGCTTCAACGTGTTTGCGGGCGGCAAGAATCTCGCGCTCGCGAGCGATCACGCCTGCCTGCGTGCCCTTGCCGCGCAGTACGCGCGAATAGCCTGCGGACAGCCACACGCCATCACGGGTGATCAGTGACTCGTCGGCAGCCAACCGGCCGAAGCGCGCATTTGCGTCGTCGATAGCATCGACGACGAAAACCTTCGCGAGCAGTTGACGGACGGCATGCGGACCGCGAACTTGAGATGCGAGGCTGTCATCAGAAAATGCTGCGCCACCTTCGTCGGCTCCAACCAGACTGAGGTTTGCATCGGCAAGCGCCGCGATATCACTGCCATGCACTTGCGGTGCATCGACGATGACCGCTTCCAGCCAGCCATCCAGCACGGTTTCGACGGCGGTTTCCCAACCGGCATCAACCTGCAAGGCTTCGCCAAGGCGTGGCGAGCGATCAAGGCCGTGTCGGCGCAGCCAGTCCATGCCGGCACTGCCCTGCCCGCCCAGCGCATCCAGTTGCAAGGCTTCCAGCGACGACAAGCGACCGCGCTGTTGTTCCAGTTCGCTGCGGCGCTGGCTGAGTTGTGACTGCGATTCCTTTTCGCGCTCGATCAGTTGCTCCAAACCGGCACGGCGTTGATCCAGGTCACTGCCGCCTTTCTCGACTTGCTCCTTCAACGAGACCTGCTCGCCTTCCATACGCTCCAGCGCGGCAGCTAGCTCATCGAGGTTGGCCTCGGCTTTTTCCTTCACCAGGGTTTCGCGGCGACGATCACCTTCCAGCGACTGCTTGTCGAGGTAGTCGAGCCGGGTGCGTTCGACATCGGCGGCGCGGCCGGCGTCGGAACTGGTTTTCGTGTGGGTTTCCCACTCGGCCTGCCAGTCGGCCAGGTTGGACTCGGCTACGCGCAGCGCTTCGGCTTGCGCTTCGTCGTTGCCTTGCAACGACTGCAATCGCGGCAGTACTTCGTCGAGGCTCACCCGCAGCCGTTCAACCTGCTCGTTGTCGGCGGCCAAGTGCTGGGCAATCTCGCCGTGGGCACGCTCGGTTTCAACGCGTGCGCGTTCAAGCTGCTCGGCCAATTGCCGGTTGTGCTGGATCTGCTGTTCGACCCGCGCGATGTCAGCACCGACGCGGTAGACCTCGCCTTGCACCGCATTCAAATGCTCCGCCGCCGCCGCGTGGTGGGTGCGGCTGGTCTCGATCTGCGATTCGCTTTCGCGCTGTCCGGCCAGAGTTTCCTCGATGGCGGTCTCGGCTTTCGTGCGGTCTGCCGAGCGGCCTTCGAGTTCGGCCTGCGCCTCGCGCAAGGTCATTGCCTTGAGCTCGGCCTCCTTCTGGCGCTGGTCTGCCTTGAAGCCTTTCCAGCGTTCGGCAGCACGCGCCTGACGATTCAAATGATCGAGTTGTTTTTCGACTTCGTCACGCACGTCGCGGACGCGATCAAGATTTTCGCGCGTCGCCTTGATGCGGCTTTCGGTTTCCTTGCGACGTTCCTTGTACTTGGATATGCCGGCCGCTTCTTCCAGATGGCTGCGCAACTGCTCGGGGTCGGCATCGATAATCTGGCTGATCATGCCCTGCTCGATGATCGAGTAGCTGCGCGGGCCGAGGCCGGTGCCGAGGAACACATCGGCGATATCGCGACGACGGCAACGCGTGCCATTCAGGAAATACAGCGACTGGCCATCACGCGACACCAAACGTTTGATAGAGATTTCACCAAAGCCGGCGTATTCGCCGAGCAGGCCGCCGTCGGAGTTGTCGAAGATCAGCTCGACCGTGGCAGCACCAACCGGCTTGCGCGAACTGGACCCCGAGAAGATCACGTCGGTCAGCGAATCACCGCGCAGGCGGCTCGCCGCGCTCTCGCCCAGCACCCAGCGGATCGCATCGATGATGTTGGATTTGCCGCAACCGTTCGGACCCACGATCGCGGTCATGTTGCTCGGCAGTTGCAGCACGGTCGGGTCGACGAACGACTTGAAGCCCGACAGCTTGATCGTGGAAAGGCGCATGCGCGGTCGCTCAGTCCTGCTTGGGTTCAGCGGCGGCGGGAGCGGGCACTGGCTCGGCCGGTGCGGCAGGTTTTGGAGCGACGTTTGCTGGCGCGGTCGCAACCGGTGCCGGCACCAACAACTCCACCTTGGCCTCCTCGCGCAATTTCTCCAACCGATCAGTTGCCAGTTGGCCGGCCAGGGTCAAACGAATGCCTTCCTTCATGTCCTCGAACGAGCCAGGATTGAACGGTGTTGCCAGGTCGACATGGATCAAATGCCAGCCGTACTGGGTCTGCACCGGCACCTTCATTGACTCGCCGGGTGGCGTCTCGACGACGGCTGCGGCCAGCTGCGAGGGCAACTGCGCCAGCTTGACGCCGGAGAACGCCTTCGCCTGCTGCGCAGTCTTGCCCATGCTGTCGAATACTGATTGCCAGCTCTTGCCGGCGGCGAGTTCGCCCGCCGCCTGCAGGGCTTCGGATTCCGTCTTGAAGATCAGCTGGCTGATGTCGTATTCGTACTTGCCGAGCTTCGCGACCTGCTGCTCGTATTCGGCCTTGAGCAGGCTGTCGTCGATCGGTGTCTGGCTGCGCATCAAAAGGACGGTGCGGTTGGCGACCGCCTGCATCCGCGCGATCTCGACGTCGGCGGCAAAATCGATGTCCTTCCAGTAGCCGGCACGCTCGGCTTCCTGGCCGAGCAGCACGTAGTCGTTGAGTTCCTTCAACGCGGCGTTGTAGTCGTCAGGCTTGCTCAGGTCGAGGTTGCGCGCCAGCGCCAACTTGGTCAGCAGGATGGTCGGCACCTTGTTGCCGTTGACGGTTTCAAGCGTCGCCTGATCGCCGGGCAGTGCCGCAGCGTGGTCGGTGGGCGATTGCTTCGATCCACAGCCAGCGAAAAGAGTGATTGCGATTACGATTGAGATCGGAAGAATCAGGCTGCGATGGATCTTCATGGCTGGGTTTCCTGCGGTGTGCGGGCATCGATTGCCAGCGCGTGGATGTCGGTGGTCATCATGTCGCCGAGGGCGGCGTAAACGGCGCGATGTCGGGCCAAGGCTGCCAGCCCATCAAAAGCGGAACTGACGATATGCACGTGGAAGTGGCCGCGTCCATCGCGCGCACCGGCATGGCCGACATGCCTGTGGCTGTCGTCGCGAACCTCAAGCTCGGAGGGTGCCAAAGCGGCGGCGAGAGAACTGCGGATACGTTCGATTCGATCGCTCATGGCAGCGTTTTGCGGAACGGTCGAACGCGTACGTTGGCGTACACACCAGCAGCAACGAATGGATCGCTGTCGGCAAACGTCTGCGCCGCGTCAAGGCTGTCGAACTCAGCGACGATCAGGCTGCCGGTGAATCCGGCCGGACCGGGATCAGCCGCATCGATGGCCGGGAATGGGCCAGCCAGCAACAGGCGACCCGCATCGTGCAAGGCTTGCAGACGCTCAAGGTGTGCGGGTCGCGCGGCTTGCCGCGCGGCCAGTGAGTCCGCAACATCGTCAGCGACGATTGCGTACCACATACCCATCAGTGCGGCGCCATCAATGCTGATGACCCTGCGGGCCGTGCACGTGACCATGGGCGATTTCTTCTGGCGCAGCGTCGCGCACGTCGGTAATTTCAATGTCGAAATCCAGCGTCTGCCCGGCGAGTGGGTGGTTCAGATCGACATCGACGACGCTGGAACCGACCTTGACAACGCTGACTTGGCGCTGCTGGCCGCCCTGCTCGGTCAACACGGTCACGCCGCCGACGCGCAGGCGATTGGCATCGGGGAAATATTTTTTCGCGACGCGCTGGGTGCGGCCTTCCTGGCGCTCGCCATAGGCTTCGGCGGGTGGAATGCTGACGGTAAAGCGGTCACCGCTGTCGTGGCCGATCAAGGCATTTTCCAGGCCGACGATGATGCCGCCGTTGCCGACAAGAACGGTCAGCGGCTGGCCGCGGTCACGCGAGCTGTCAACAGCGTCGCCGTTGACGGTCAGCGAGTAGTGGAAGGACACCACCTTGTTTTTTTCGATCTGCATGCGGGTTCGGGCTCCAGCAAAGCGCGCCAGTATACGGACCGACCCGGCTGGCTGACAGTCGCGGCGGACCGATTGCCGGGCACATTCAAGGCGAGTCGGAATGCCAATCCGGCCGCCCGGACCATATCCGCGACCACAGCTCTCGCAGTCGACCCGACGATTGCCACGGCCAATCGAGTGACCTCGGTGGAATTTCCGCCCATTGGCCGGAGGGATCACGCCTGGCGACCACGAAACGACAGGCGTAGTCCGGCTCGGAACCCATGCGCAGGTCGCTCAACACCAGTTCGCCGTCTACGTGCTGCGCTTTCATGAAGCCATGGTTGAACCAGTCCAATCGCTGCACAGCCGCAAACCCAGCCACCATGCGCATGGCATTCTGGTTGCTGGGTCGTGCGGTAAAGTGCATGGGCCCAGTGTCGGCAATCAGCGAACGCTCGCCTTCGAGATAACCGTCGGGAGTCATCACCACAACGCGCCAGTAGACGGTCGTGAACGGCATCGGTGCCGAAAAGCGTGGCGAGTCGGCCAGCCCTCGTTCGCGCAACGCGCTGTCGGTGATCCTGTCGACCATCGACTCGGCCAGCAGCGACCAACCGACGTACGCGGTGGAGAGGCTCAACCCCGCCCGCAACGCCAGGTTTCCCGCGCGTTGCAGACGTTAGCGCCAGGCGATGATGCAGGCTGCGATCAAGGGCAGGGTGAACAAAGGGTCGATGATGAAGATGCTTGAGATCATCACGGGCGGCATCGGCAGCGGCCAGAACAACTGGGTGCCGTAGCGGGTGAACGCATCGATCAGCGGATGCGTGAGCAGGCAGATCATGAACATCCAGAACCAACGCCGTGGAGCTTCCTGCCACAGTGACCACCAGCGCCGGCACGCGGCGGCGATCAGCACGCCAAGGACAATCAGCACGAACAGCGAATGCGATGGGCCGCGATTCCATGTCATGTCGTCGACCGGATTCAAGGCGAGCAACTTCCCGATCGGCACATCGGTATCGGGAACGCTGCGCAACGCTGCGCCGACCAGCAGGGCCAGGCGTCGACGATGGGCGGGTGCAATGTCGGCACCGACTGTGCCGCCGAGAAAGAGATGCGTCAGCGAATCCATGTCGCCTCTTTGCTTGAAGCGCGGATCAAGAACTACACGAAAGCATTGAACAGCCGGCCTTGTGGCGCGCCCAGTCGGGTCGCTTCGCGGCAAACGCAACGCGACCGGGTTGGTCATCGTACGGATGGCGCATCACGTCGAGGAGTTCGGAAATTCCCGATTCATCACCCTGCTCAGCGTGCTCGATGGCTTGCTGGGCGAGGTAGTTGCGCAGAACGTAGCGCGGGTTGGCGGCGCGCATGGCGCTTCGACGTTGCTCGGCTGACAATTTATCTGCCTTGACGCGCGCCGCATAGTCTTCGAGCCATGCCTGTAGTGCTTCGGCGTATTCACGGCGCAACTCGTTGCTGTAGAACGCGTCATCGAAATGCGTGATTTCCGGCGCGTCGATATTCAAGTCGACAAGGCTGCGAAACCAGATTGTCATGTCAACTTCGGACTGCTGCATCAGTTCCTGCAAGCCAGTCATCAATCCCAGATCGTCATCGGTGCATTCGGACAGTCCCAACTTCGCGGTCGTGTTCGCACGCTCGCATTCGTTGTAGGAGCTTATGAAACGTTGCAGGCCGGCGTGCAGCGGCGCGGGATCGGCGAATAGCGACGACAGCGCTTGAGCGAGACGTCCGAGATTCCAGTAGACGATCGCCGGCTGCTGGCCGAATCGATAGCGACGCCGTTCCGCGTCGGTGGTGTTCGGCGTCCAGCCCGGATCAAAGTTGTCGATCCAGCCGTACGGCCCATAGTCGATGGTCAGGCCAAGGATCGACAGGTTGTCCGTGTTGAGCACGCCATGCACGAAACCCACGCGCATCCAGCCCGCGACCATGCGCGCGTTGCGCTCGCAGACTTGCGCGAACCATTCCGCATAAAGGTTTTCGCCTTTGCCATCCAGTTCCGGAAAATCGCGTCGTATCGTGAAATCAGCGAGTTGCCGAACCAGATCGGTATCGCCGCGCGAAGCCGGCAGCTCGAAGTTGCCAAATCGGATGAACGATGGCGCGACCCGACAGACGACCGCACCCAGCTCGGCACGCGCGTTACCGTCGTAAAACATATCGCGGACGACCGATTCACCAGTACCGACCAGGCTCAATGCACGCGTCGTCGGAATACCAAGGTGATGCATCGCCTCGCTGCACAGGAACTCACGGATTGACGAACGCAACACGGCGCGACCGTCGGCCCCACGCGAGTAGGGCGTCGGCCCGGCACCTTTGAGTTGCAGCTCCCAGCGCCGTCCGTCGCGAATCACTTCGCCAAGTGAAATGGCGCGGCCATCACCCAGTTGTCCGGCCCAGTGACCAAACTGATGCCCACCGTAGTTGGCAGCCCAGGGTTGCATACCTTCGATCAGTGCATTGCCACCAAAAACGTTGGCGAACTCATCGCTGGCGATGTCGCTTTCGCAGATGCCGAGAAGTGCAGCCACTTCTGAGGAATGGGCGATCAGGCGCGGTCGTGCGACTGATGTTGGCAGCACATCCGACCAGAACGCACCGCGCACCTCGCGACGGCGCGTTCCGGATTCGGGGTCGCCGGGTAGTTCGCGTCGGAACGCGTTGTCGAAGTCGAACTGGATCAATCTAAAACTCGGTCGGGCGGGTGGGTCAATGGAACAAGCCGATCAGCACCATGACGATTCCGATCACCGAAACGGTCCAGACCAAGCTGCGCAGGAACGGGACGGCGACGGCGTATGCAGGTATGTATACGACCCTGGCCCATAAATAGATCTGCGCTCCGAGCATGGTCGTTTCGCTCGACTTGCCGGCCACCGTCACCGCCAACACCGCTGCAGCGAAGAACGCGAAGGTTTCGACGAAATTTACCGATGCTCGGCTCATGCGCGCGGCCAAAGGTCCAATCGGTGGTGGTGTGCCGTCGCGCGGCCCGGCAGCCCAACCCAATCCACGCTCGCCAACCGACAGGACTGCCGCGATCGTGATGTGGACAAGTCCCAGCACGATGGCCCAGGCAAGCATGGTCAATTCGGTACTCATCATGATTCCTCTTGTTTGGCCCACACTCACGGTGTCGGCGTGATGTCCGGCGGATGCCGGATGTCGCAGTGTAAGGCGCGACCATTGATGCGAACTGATCGACTGACATGCAGGGTTAAACTGGTAGTCCTTCGACGCGGATTCAACTTGGTGCCACCGGTTTCAATCACTCACGAAGGCGTTCGCGCCGACGATGCCGCGCTGGACGCATTGTTCAGCGCGTTCGACCTTGGCGAACTCTCTTTTCCGGATGATGGCGACGTGCTGTTCTTGCGTGCACGACCCGGGGCGTGGATGCACCGCGACGGGGTGCGTGACTGGACCTGCGTCCAAACCTTCAAGCCGCATGCGGATGCATTGCTGCGACACGTTGCAACAGTCGAACAGGAGATTCCCGGCGAGCGTCGTTTCGCACTCGTGCTGGTCCTGCCGCCACGCCAACGTGACGAGTCGCGGGCATTGCTCGCAAAGGCGCTCGACTGCGTACGCGATGGTGGCGCAGTTGTCGTCAGCATCGCCAACAACGAAGGCGCGCGGTCCGGGCAGGACGACATGGAGCGCTTGGTCGGGCCGGTGACCGTCATGTCCAAACACAAATGCCGCGTGTTCTGGACGACGCGGAAATGGCAGATCCATCGCGAGCTGCAAGCACAATGGGAGGCGCTCGACGTGATTCAGCCGAATGATGACGGCTGGTGGTCGCGGCCTGGCCTGTTCGCGTGGAATCGCGTCGACCCGGCCTCTGCCCTGCTCGCATCGAATCTGCCGGAAACCTTGCGTGGGAAGGTCGCCGATCTCGGCGCGGGATTTGGTTATCTGTCAGCACAAGCGCTGCAACGAAATGCCGCCATCACACACCTCGACCTTTACGAGGCTGAAGCACGAGCACTTGAGCCGGCGCGCGAAAATCTGCGTCGCATCGCCGACGCGCATGACCGGCACGATGTGTCGATCAATGTGATCTGGCATGACGTCAGCCAAGGCTTGCCAAACCGCTACGACGCCATCATCAGCAATCCTCCATTCCATCAAGGCCGGGCCGACTTGCCCGGCCTGGGCCAGCGCTTTATCAAAGTTGCCGCCGACGCGCTGGAAGACGATGGCGAGCTATGGATAGTCGCGAATCGTCACCTGCCCTACGAAACCACCTTGAACGCTCGCTTTGCCTGTGTCGAAAGCATCGCGCAGGAAAGCGGATACAAGGTCTTGCGCGCCACGGAGCCACGTCGATGAAGTTGGTCAAAACGCTTGCGAATCGAGGCTACGGCAGTCGCCGCGAGGTCGCGCTGATGTTTCGCGAAGGTCGCATAACCAATCCCGACGGCGAAGTGCTGTACGCCGATGATCAGGTCGAGGCCGAAACTGTGCGCGTCGATGGCGAACCGCTGGACCCTACTGCCGGTATCGTCATCCTGCTCAACAAACCGCTCGGCTACACGTGTTCGAACAAGGACGTGGGCCGCATCGTGTTCGATCTTTTGCCACCGCGTTACCGCTCGCGCAATCCGTTGTTGTCGACGGTCGGCCGCCTGGATCGCGATACATCGGGCCTGCTGCTGTTCACCGATGACGGCGCACTGCTGCACCGGATTATTTCGCCGAAGTCGCAAGTCACCAAGACTTACGAAGCAGAACTTGCCGAAGATCTGCGTGGCGACGAAGCGGTGACCTTCGCCAGCGGCAACCTGCTGCTGGAATCGGAGGATTCGCCATTGGCACCCGCGTTACTCGACGTGCTGTCTCCACGTCGCGCTCGTCTGACTGTCAGCGAAGGCCGCTATCACCAGGTGAGGCGCATGTTTGCCGCGGTCGGCAACCATGTCGAAACACTTGACCGCGTCGCGATTGGTCAACTTGGCTTGGGTGATCTGGCCGTTGGCGAATGGCGACAGTTGTCTTCCGAAGACGTTGGACTCGTTTTTGCCACGCCGGCCGGCACGTCTCAATGATCGAAAGCGAGCGCAACGTCGATGTGACTGATGCGGAGGCCATCGTGGCAACGCGTCAGTGGATCGAGCGTGCCGTGATTGGCTTGAACCTGTGTCCGTTCGCGAAGTTGCCCTACTCGCGCGGCGCGATCAGCTACTCGGTCAGCACCGCTCGTTGTGTCGAGCAGCTGCGCGCAGATCTCCGCAACGAGTTGATGACTTTGGCCGCCGCCGATCCGCTTTCATGCGAAACCAGCCTGTTGATCCATCCCCACGTACTTGGCGACTTTCTCCAATACAACGACTTCCTTGGCGACGCGGAAGCCACGCTGGTCGAACTTGAACTCGATGACATCATTCAGATCGCCAGCTTCCATCCGCACTATCAATTTGCGGGCACGCCCGAGGATGCGCCGGAGAACAACAGCAATCGTTCGCCGTTCCCTACCCTGCATCTTCTTCGAGAATCCAGCGTCGAGCGTGCCGTCGATAGCGGTATCGACGTCGATGCGATCCCGGAAAACAATATCGAACGCTTGCGGCAGCTTGGCAACGATGGCTGGCGTCGTCTTTCGGGAAACTGAGTCAGCGATGTGAACGACTGCCGATCAACGCCAACCCGGTTCTGTCACAAATCGCACGAAGGGCGGCAGAATGGCTGCCTGCTGCCATGTGAAATACGCGATGACTTCGACGCCACCAGCTTCGCCCGATGGCCCGCCAGACGAAATCGTCGTGGCGACTAACGACGTGAAATCCGCTGATGCTGACGAACCGATGTCAAGCGAAACCGCGCCACTGAAAACGATTTCCCCAGACGATTCAGCGTTATCGGAAGTCACGCCGATACCCGAGCCACGTAGTGAGCTGGAGCGGCAGGTGGTGATGATGGCCAGCATGCATCGGTTGCTGGCGATCTTCGTATTTGGCGCGATCATCTACACCGCCTATTTCATCCGAGAACTGTTATTGCCGATCTTGCTGGCGGCGTTTTTCGCAGTGTTGCTGAGCCCGCTGATGAAGCGCATTACCAAAGGCTGGATGCCACGCTGGATCGGTGCACTTTTATTGGTGGGCTTGCTGATTGGACTATTTGTCGGTGTCGGTAATTCGCTTTATGCACCCGCGTCCGAATGGGCTGGTCGCGCACCCAAGGTAATGCGAGACGCAAAGCCGAAGCTCAAGGCACTCATTCAGCCGCTGGTGCAGGCGAGCAGGATGAGCGAGTCGCTCGACGAAATCACCAGTGACGGAAAAAAAACGAGTCCACCGGTAGTGGTGCAAGCGACGCCGAGCGAGAGCCTGCTCTCGACCACGCCAAAGCTGATGGCCAGCCTGCTCGCGGTGGTGTTGCTGACCTATTTCTTCCTGGTGTATGGCGATACGCTATTGCGAAAGGCCCTGCAACTGAGCCCAACCTGGTCGAAGAAGCGATTGACCGTCGACATCGTCCGCTCAATACAGAGTGATGTGTCGCGCTACGTGCTGACGATCTGCGCCACCAGCATCGTGCTCGGCATCGCGACGACGGCTTACCTGTGGCTTCTTGGCGTCAACACGCCATGGCTGTGGGGTGTGGTCGCGGCGCTGCTCAACTTGGCACCGTACGTGGGCCCGTTGTTGATGGCGGGGTTGCTGTGCATGGTTGGTCTCTCGCAATTTCCCAGCCTCGGTGCGGCCGCACTACCCGCTGCGGGCTATCTGTGTCTGCACCTGATGGAAGGCCAGGTGCTGACACCGCTGACATTGGGCAAAACGATCAACCTCAACCCGCTCGCGATCATCTTGTGGTTGATGATATGGGGCTGGCTGTGGGGAATCATCGGTTTGTTGATTGCGGTACCGATGCTCGTGACGTTCAAGATTTTCTGCAGTCGCATCGAGGGCATGGAGAGCTGGGCGATCCTGCTGGAAAAGTGATTCGCTTAGCTATCGTCCAGCGGCAGTAGTGAACGCGACGATGCAAAGTGGCGTCGTTCGCCGCTGACTGGATCGTCGAACTCCAACGACTGTGCCAGCAACTGCAAGGGTCGCGCGTAGTCGCCCGCTTCACGTCGATCAACGACCGGATAGATATCGTCATTGCACAACGGCGCGCCGAGTGCCGCCATCTGCACGCGCAGTTGATGCTGACGACCGGTCACCGGCATCAACTGGTAGCGCCACCGATGCTCGCCGCGTTCGATCGCGTCGATGCTCGTTTCAGCGTTCGGCACACCTTCCGCTTCCTGCATTCGATAAAACGGATCGCCGCGCACGATACGGCTGTGTCGAGTCAGCGGGAACGATTGTTTTCGAAGCGAACGAGCGACAGCCTGGTAGACCTTGACGATGCGATGCTCGCGAAACAGCGCCTGGTATGCTGAACGTGTTGCCGGATTGCGCGAAAACATCACCAAGCCCGCCGTCGCCGCATCGATGCGATGCAGGGGTACCAGGTTCGGTTCGTCGTATCGCCGGATCAATCTTGCCAGCAGCGTTTCCTCGACATGTCGCCCTGCTGGCGTCACTGGAAGGAAGTGCGGCTTGTCGGCGATGACGATTTCGGTGTCGGTGTGGACAATGGTTTCCTCGAACGGGATCGCCGCTTCGTCGAACACTTCACGGTAGTAGTGAACGATTATTTCGCCCACGTGCGGCGTGTCGCCTGCGAGCACGCCGCCTGTCGTGTCGAGCACGCGACCTCGCGCGAAGCGGTCCGCCCAGCGCTCGCGGGTCAGGTACGGAAAACGAGCGCACAACGCGTCCAGCAAAATTGGCCACGGCCCGGCCAGCAACAGCACCGTGCTGGCATTGACGCCGTTGATGGCGGGCGGTCGGGTTGGTGGATTCGACATGAAACGTTTTGATCTCGTGAATGCCGCGCAGTGTGCCGACAACCCTTCCCTTCGTCATTTCTGCGAACGCACACTGTTGTCCGGAATAATTCTGCTTGACTGAGCGACGCCATGTCGGCGGCTCATGGCTGGGGTCTGCGCACCGAAACCTACTCGTTTCCCCGGCGCAGGCCGGGGTCCAGTAGACGCCGGCTTATGGCACTCTTTTGGGGGCTGTCGAGACAGCACCGCATCAGAGGAAGATTGCCAACAACATCTACCCACTGGACCC
>JBATAQ010000203.1:0-14295 GCA_049661925.1 Dokdonella sp. | reverse complement strand
CCGCGCTGCGGTTGGCCGGCGTCCTCGTCATCCAGACGTTGCGCCATGCGTTCACCTTCAGTCTGGATGCGCGCAATCTCCGCACGCCGCGCGGCGTGCTGATGGCGGGCGCGTTCTTCGTCGTGCGCGATGATCAGGCGGCGCGACTGCCAGCGGTTCTCGCCGATGCCCTGCACGATCGTCGTTGCCGCCATGAGGTCAGCGAACTCGCCATAACGTCGTGCGGGAACGGCCAGGATGTATTGGATGGGTTGGCCGCCCGGCGTGGTCAACGCCTCGATCGCGCCCAGATTGTCCAGACTGAGCAGTCCGCGATCAGCGACCAGCACCACCCGCTTGACCGCGTAGCGCGCAAGCGTGGCTTGGATCATCGGAATCAAGGTGCTGATCTCGCCGACATTACCGGCATGCACCTGGTGCGCGATCGGCAGGCCTTGCGCGGTCTGGATCACCCCGAGCACGAACTGCCGCGCGATCCCGCCGGTGTCCTTGCTCAGGCCGAACGCACGCACATCCTCATCGACCACGCTCGATCCACTGATCCGGATGGTGGTCAGGTCGTAGAACACCACCGACAGCGTCTCATCCAGCAGCGGACGCAACTGCTGCGCGATGGCTGCCTCCACGGCGTTGACGCGATCCATCAGCGCGTCCATCGAACGCAACAACTGATCGTGGCTGATCGCCTCGGGCATGTCGGGCATCGCTACCGTGTCCAGCCAGCGCAACACGCCGAGCTTGGAGTCCGGTTCGCACAAGCGATTGAACACCATCGCGCGGATCAATGCGGCCGCGTCGAAGCGCCGCCGCGATGAGCGCAACGCCTTGGACAACGCCGAGGAAAAACCCAGCTGCGTCCACAGCGCATGCAACGCGAACAGGTCGCCGAACGCCTTGGACGACTCGAACACGATCGATGGCGCGGGTGCCGATGTGCGCCCCAATGCGCGCTGCAAGCCGCCGATCAGCGGCTGCAGATCCTTGTCGGTGAGCTGATCCAGACGCCCGAGATTGGCGACCATACGCTGGCGCGGCTCGCCGGCCTCATTGCGATACGCCTCGACCAATTGCAAATAGGCCCGGCCACCGGATCGGGAAATACGCGTGAACATGCAACTACGTTACATGACACTGAAGTTAAATGCAATAGCTACAAACTACATAACGTGCCACTACACGAATTTCTCCGAAACGCGCTCAAAAACCCCTACAAACCAAGCTGCAACACGCTCTCAGCCCATGCAAAATCGAAAATTTTGAGGATCAACTGCGGAACTTGGGTGGATTCGGTCGGGCCCAGCAAACGCGCCAAACTGATACGTGCCGCTTCTCTCTGGCTGGCGGCGCACCCGGAACATGCACGGCGTGCTTCGCGATTTGACGTAGTGGCACTGACCGGCGCCAGCGAGTCGCCGTCGCTTGAATGGGTCAAGTCCGCGTTCGACGCATTCTAAGCGCGCCGGTCAGGGATGTTCTGGTTGCCCCCACGGTACCGATTGAAGCGAAGGCTACGGATTCAGCCTCGTGGGTGTACCGACTGGTTCATTTCAGAGTTGAATGCGCCGGCCTCCGCAAATAAAGACAGGAGCCAGGGATTGACGATGCAGTCGATCACCAGATGAATCCGGTCGATTTCGCTACGATTATGCACGCTGTGATAAAGATTGAAGTTCAAGTACCACAGCTCGCCTTCGCGCAAATCAACCCGTTGGTCGTCGAGTAAAAATTCGACGTTTGGATTCGTGTGGATGGGAAGGTGCAGGCGAATCTCGCCGTCTTCCAGCCCCAAATCGTAGTCACGATGGCGCCGAATGGTTGCCCCCGCGCCCAACTTTAAAAAGCGGACCGAGGTGGTCTCGCAGGCCAATGCGTCGAGCACCGCCTTGACCGCTGGCGCACGCACCATTGCTGGCGTGTCGACAAAATTCGTGGTCGCATCAGGGTTCGGAAAGAGTGCAACGGCTGCGCCCGCAACGGCGCGCAACGCAATGCCGCTCCAATCGCCCTCGTAATAGTGCTGATTGAAGTGCGCAATCCAGTCGGATGATTCGAATGCTGCGACATCGGCCTGCAGCGCGGCAACGTCAAAACGCATGGGCAAGTGCACGATTGGCGCGCTCATGGCCGCCACGCTCGTTGGTCGAGCGCGTGGTACGGAGTCGACATCAATGCAGCACTCCATTGTCGAGCGGCTTTGCTCGCGTCACTCTGCTTGCGCGCCGCGTCTGGCTCGAACGCCATGGCGGGATGTTTGGCGTGCATGGTTGTAGCAGCCAGCATGCTCTCAAGCTCTGCCGCCGATGGTGCAAGCTTGAAGTGCGCGAGAATTTTCGGTAACGCGTTAGTGGGCAAGTCGCGGTAGTTCACGATCAATCCATTCGGACTGTTGGCATGCAGCAGCGCTCCGTGTAGATGCTGTGCCAGCACGCGTGCCAGATATTCTTCGTCGGCCATTTGCAAAGCGCTCGCCAGGTCAGTCGCCGCTGGCAGCGGGCCAATTCCGGCGATTGAATTTGCCGCGCGGTTCTTCTGTGCCGACACCAGCACCTCCAGCGGATCACGGATCAGCATCATCCAAGGCACTTCCGGAAATGCCCTTTCGATCCAGCCGATGTGTGAGCAGTGCCAAGCGTCGAATTTTACGAAGTAGCGATCCATCGCGTAGCCACGAGGGCGGCCGGTAGCCAGCACCACGCCGCGAATCCAGTCCAGATAGTCAGACTCAGGCAAGTCCGGTGCAATCGTGGGCAACATCAGCGCTTGATCAATCGCCGGCGATTCACTGATCGACAGCGTAGCCGGGAGGCTGCACAACATCCGGTGCAGCAGCGTCGAGCCACAACGCGACATATGGAAGATGAAGCCGCTCGGCGACGCACAGCGTTCTGTTCGAACCAGTTCGCCAAGGGCCGAAAGACTCAGCTGCGGTCGAAACGCCAGGTTATAGGGCAGCTGCATATGGCGTGAGGTCGACTCGATGAAAAATGGGTCGTGAAAGCGTTCATCGCCAACGTAGCAGCAATCGACCACGGGTTGGCCTTCTCGCCATTGCAAAGCTATCGGTATGTGGCCCAACGGAAAACTCATCGCGCCGCACTCAGCCACGCTAAATGACCTTCACGCATCGCGATCATCACTTCATCGTGCGCGATTGAAATCCCCAGGCTGGCCGCTAGTGCAACGACTTCGCCTGGAAAGTCGTCTCGATTCCCAATCGCTTGCAAGCGGTGTTGAAGGTCGGGTTCTGCCCAAACCCGAGTTCGGAATTCGGCCATCATGTGGCTCACTGACTATCCTTTCGCGTTAGCGTATGAAGACTCTCGAATCTTTGAGAACCCGCCTTGTCACAGCCGACGATGAAGCTTTTCTACAGTACCTGTATGCGTGCGGTCGGGCTGATGAACTGGAACGTGCGGGATTCTCGTCTGACCAACGCGACACGTTTTGTGCGATGCAATTTCGCGCCCGCAACCGACACTACGCCACCCATCATGCTGACGCTGAAGATTCCCTGCTCCTGATAGACGACTCGATGATTGGGCGAGAGCTGATTGATCGGTCTGGCGCGCAGTGTTGTCTGGTCGACATTGCATTATTGCCCGCGTACCAGAATCGGGGCATTGGCTCGGCGCGGCTTCGGCAACTGATTGAGCACAGTGAGCGCGACGCCCAGACCGTCCTGCTGCATGTTGACCGGTCAAGTCGCGCGCAGCATCTCTATACGCGGCATGGCTTTACCGTCGTCGCCGATGACGGGGTCTATCTGCAAATGGTGCGGTCAGCTACAGCCGATTGAACGTGGCCAGCAAGGCGGGCTGATCGTTGCCACTGCGCTGCGGAACCACGAACAGGTCAAATCGACCCAGCTCTCGATTTTCGACGTCATAGGTGCCCTGCGGCCAACTGGTGACGCCATCCACGGGCACGAATTCCAACGCAAATGCGCGCTTGATCATACCCTTACGTACGTGTTGCGGCTGCGGTGCCGCTTCAACGCGGCTCAGGCGCGTAACGAGCGTGCTGTTGCCGTCGCTGAACGTGAAAACCAAGTCAACCATCAGCTGCGCCAGCGTCTCATCCAGCACCAACAACGGATCAATCGGGCTCGGCCGCACTGCTGATATCGCGTTGAAAGGGAGGCAGGTACCTGCCGCAAGCGCCAGCGAGTTTGAGAGCAACGCGCGTCGCGAGGCATGAAAATGGGTCACTCGCATCAGAAATCTCCTGAAAAAGTTCGTCGACAGCAGAATAAGCACCTTTGCAACCAAGGTCACGATTGTTGTGGCAACCAGACTACGGAACGGATACGCTACGGCATTCAGGTAATGTACACCAGCGAGGGGTCGGGTAAGTGAGTGAATTCCCATCAATGGCCGACTTCGAGCCGTGCGTTGGCACGGAATTCGTCATCGACGCCAGTGATCAGCCCGACGTGTCCATGTCCTTGGAAAAGCTCGAAATCAAGATTTCGACGACGCTGCAGGAGTGCTTTTCGCTCGTGTTTCGCGCCCCGGCTGACATGACGCCCGTACAGCAGCAGTTTGCGCTGCGCCACGCGCAGCTTGGTACGCATTCGCTTTTTCTGGTGCCGTTTCGACAGGACGCCGCCGGCGTTTATTTTGAAGCAGTATTCAATCGACTGCTGCGTTAGGCGCAGTTGCCGTAGCCCAAAATACGGAGCACAGAATCATGTCACAACCGTTCCTCGGCGAGATTCGAATTTTTGCGGGCAATTTTGCCCCGCGCGACTGGGCCTTTTGCCAAGGACAGCTGCAGGCGATAGCGCAAAATAACGCGTTGTTTGCCTTGCTTGGCACGACCTACGGTGGTGATGGGCAGACCACGTTTGCCTTGCCGGATCTGCGCGGTCGAGTAGCCGTGCACCAGGGCCAAGGGCCCGGACTGTCGAGCTATGTCATCGGACAGCAGTACGGTACGGAGCAGGTCACCGTAACAGCGGCGCAAATGCCGGCACACACGCATGTCGTTGGCGCGAACTCAGCGCCAGCAAGCACGAGTGCGCCGGGGAATGCTGTCTGGGCAGCAGGTGCGGGCGGCCTTCCCTACGCCAGCACACCGAGTGTCTCTATGAATTCTGCAAGCGTAACCAGCGCTGGCGGATCGCAGCCGCACGAGAACATGAGTCCCTTTCTGGCCATGAACTACATCATCGCGCTGTTCGGCATCTTTCCGTCCCGTAACTGAGGCCCCGTCATGCCAACGCCATTTGTTGCTCAAATATCGCCATTCGGGTTTAACTTCGCCCCTCGCGGATGGGCGCTGTGCGACGGTCAGTTGCTGCCGATCAACCAGAATCAAGCGCTGTTTTCGCTGCTTGGCACCACCTACGGCGGCAACGGCACCACCAATTTTGCGCTGCCCGACCTGCGCGGTCGCACGCCGATGGGCGCGACGGGCGGCAGTGGCACAACGGTACTTGGCAGCAAATTGGGCGTCGAATCGGTGACGTTAGCCGCCACCGAGTTGCCGACGCATGCGCATGCAGCCCGCGCGGCAGCCACTGCGCCAGCAAGCGGCAGCCCGGCATCGAATGCGTGGGCAGCCGGTTCGCCGGCGGCTTATGCGAGCAGCGCCAACACATCGATGTCACCGTCAGCATTGGCGTCGGTCGGTGGCTCGCAGCCGCACGAGAACCGTGGGCCCTCCCAAGTGCTGAACTACTGCATAGCCCTGCAGGGCGTCTTCCCTTCGCGCAATTAGTCGAGGTTCAACCCATGGCCACAAGCCCGTTTATTGCGGAAATCAGACTCTTCGGCGGCAATTTTGCGCCACGCGGTTGGGCGTTTTGCGCAGGACAAATCATCGCCATTCAACAAAATACGGCCCTCTTTTCATTGCTTGGCACGACCTACGGTGGTAACGGCAGTAGCACGTTTGGTCTCCCCAATTTGCGCGATCGCATCGCGATCGGCGCTGGGCAAGGCCCAAGTCTAACGCCACGTACTTTAGGTGAGATTGGCGGCGTTGCATCCGTCACGCTACTGGCAACGCAGATGCCGCAGCACACGCATGCGCCGCAGGGCAGTGCGTCCGCAGGCACCTTGGCTGATCCGAGCAACGCCGTGTGGGCAGCCAGCGTGGGAGGGCGCACCCCGCCGCCGCTATACGCCAATACCGCACCCGTCACCGCGATGGCTACGGCAGCCGTGGCTCAGGTCGGGGGCAATCAGTCGCACCAGAATTTGCAGCCCGTGCTGGGCTTGAATTACATCATTGCGCTGCAGGGTATTTATCCGCCGCGCAACTAGCGCTGTTCGCAACTGGCGCTAGTCACTGGCACCACATCGTAAGACGTTACCAAACGGGAATTTTATTTATGCGTCGGAGTCTAGTGAGTAGCGCGGTCCTTTCGGCCGGCTTGATCTTTTTGGCGAATGCCGTCTCGGCCGGCGTCAGCGTTGCGCCGGGCGCGAGCGAAAGCTTGCAACTGGGTGTAGGCGCTTCGCTGGTCAAGGCCAAGGCATCCGGCGCGGGCGCGGGGCTGGCGCTGGTCAGCACCGACGTTGGCGGTGATGGCTATCCCGATCTGATCAGCGCCTTGACCACCGATGCAGGTGGCGAGCTCGCTTGGTATCGCGGCAATCCTGAGGCCTGGGCTCCCAGCACGCCTGCCTCGCTTGCGCTGGTCAAATCGGGCCGGTTTCCGTCGGGCTTCGTTGCGGACCCGGTACTGATCGCGTTGCCGATTCGCCCCGATTTCGCCGTGGCTGGCGACTTTGATGCCGACGGCCACGGCGACGTCGTCGTCGCCCAACGCGGTAGCAGCCTCATCTACCTTTTGACCGGCAGCAAGGCTGGTTTGTCTACACCGCGCGCTATCACGTTGGTCGGTGGTGTGGATGCCATGGCGAGCGGTCAGATTGACCGGCCCGACGGCCAGATGGACTTGGCGGTCGCCGTCAGCAACAGCTCTGGTGCGAGTCTCCTCACCTTCACCGCAGGTCTGGATGCCGCGCCTCGGCGCACCGCTTTACGTGCAGCAGTCAGCGACTTGGCAATCGGCGATCTGGACGATAGCCCGGCCGGTGACGTTGTGCTGCTGGGCGGCGGCCAGCTTTCCATTTGGCACGGCAGCTTGACCAACGCGGCCATTGAGAACCGTGTTGAGTCGCTGACATTCGATTTTCCGATCTCCGCGATGGCGCTCGGCAATTTCATTTGGGACCGCGACGGCGCCATCGAGATCGCCTTACTCAAAGACGACGGCACGGTGCATTTCGCCGGACATGGCGCGCTCGACAGCCGACCATTTACCCAGGCCGAAATCCGCGCCAACCGCCTCGCGCAGATTAATGGCGAGCCCAGCGCTGCCAAAGCCTGGAAAGCGGGCCAGTTTTCGAACTGGCGAGTGCTCGAATCCACGACACCGATGCTTACCCGGTCGCCCGGCGCAGGCGGCGCGTTTCTGCAGTCGGCGCGACTGTCCGGCGGCGAGGCGGATGACCTGCTGGTCGGTGATCGATTGGATCAATCCATCACGGTGCTGACTCGCGAAGGCGAGGCTCACAAACGCTCCGAACTGATCTTGGACAAAACGCCCATTGCCCTGCTGTCTTTGCAAGACAGCGCTTTTGTGCGTCCAAGCTTGGTGCTGCTGCAAAACGGCGCGGCGGCCCCCTTTGTTGTGCCCTCGGTGCCGCTAGCCACTTTTTCAGTGTCCAAAACTGCCGATACCAATGATGGCGTGTGCAATGCCGATTGCAGCCTGCGCGAGGCAATCGTGGCCGCCAACGCCGCTGCCGGAGCGGACAGTATCACGTTGCCCGCAGGCACCTACACCCTGACGATGGGCAATACCGGCGGCGTAAACGAAGACGCGTCGGCGCAGGGTGATCTGGACATCAACGATGCGCTCACCATCACTGGTGCTGGCGCGGCAACCACCATCGTGCAGGCCGGAACCACCAACGCCAATGGCATCGACAAGGTGTTTGCCTTCAACCCGATTTGCTCGACGGCGGTATCCAGTTCCATGTCCGGCGTGACGGTGCGGTTCGGCAGAAATACGCAGCCCAACTCAAACGGTGACTTCAGCGAGACCGGTGGCGGCATTGACGTCTGCAACACCGGCGCGGGCGGTTTCAGCGCTATCAATGTTGTGGTCACAGATAATTCTGTAGAGAACAGCTATGGCGGGGGCATCAATCTGGATAGCGCCCAGCCCGCCAATGGAGCCTACACGATCACTGGCAGCACGATCTCAAATAACCGGACGACCTCAGCCGCCAGTATTCTGAAAAACGGCGGCGGTCTCAATCTGTTCGCCGATGCGAACGCCGTTACCCTGACCAACACCACGATATCCGGCAATTCATCCGCCAACGAAGGCGGCGGCGTGTATGCCCGCCACACGAACGGCGGTGCCATCACGCTCTCCGGCGTTACCATTTCGAACAACACGGCGGCTAGCCGCGGCGGCGGCGTCTCCAACTCCAATTTTGGCGCCTCATCTCTAACCATCAACAACGACAGTTTTGTCCTGAACAATGTCTCTCAAGGGACAGCTGCTGGTTCCGAATCACGCGGCGGCGGCGTTTTCGTTTTTTCGTCGACCACTACGCTGATTCGCGAGACCACCATTACCGGCAATAGCGCCAACACCGGCACATTCCAGGGCGGTGGCGGTATTTCGGCAATCAGCGGCACCATCACGACGCAGTTCAACCGCATTGCCGGCAATAGCGCAGGCACTGGCGGCGGCAGTGGCTTGCACAATGCCGGCGCGACCATCAATGGCACGCCAAACTGGTGGGGCTGCAATGCCGGCCCAACCGCTGCGCCTTGCGACCGGCTCAACAACGTGAGCGGCAGCACCAGCACCACTCCACACATCGTGCTGCGCCACAATGCCTCACCGACCAACATTACCGTTGGTCAAACCAGTACGCTGACCGCCGACTTTTTGACCGACTCCGCGGCAGGTGCCATCGCGGTGGCGGATCTGGATGCGTTGATCGGCACCGGCGTTGTATTCAATAACGCCGTGCTCGGTACGTTGAGTGCGGCGCAAACGACGATTCAGGCCAACGGCACGGCGACCGCGACGTTTACCGCAACCGGCGCAGGCGCTGGGTCCGCTGACAGCGTGGTCGATGCGCAAACGCAAACCGCGAATTTGACGATCACCGCCCCGTCGGTATCAATCGCCGTTGCCCCCGTCAGCGTGTCCGAAGACGGTGCCACCAATCTGGTTTACACAGTGACCCGATCGCAGAGTTTGGCCAGCGCGACCGTGGTCAACATCAGCACCAGCGGCACGGCCACTTCGGGAACCGATTACACCGGCGGCGCCAGCACCGTGACCATTGCAGCCAATGCCACCACCGCAGCCATTACCATTGATCCGACTTCCGACAGCGCGGTTGAGCCCGACGAAACGGTAATTCTCACCGTCGCGGCCGGCACTGGATACACCATCGGCGCGCCGGCCAGCGCCACCGGCACGATCCTCAACGACGATGTGCCTTCGGCGTCGATCACGGTGGCCCCGGCGGCGGTGCAAGAAGATGGCGCGGCGAACCTCGTCTACACCGTCACGCTGGATCAAGCGGCGCTCTCGCCAACAACGGTGAACTTCACGGTTGGCGGCACGGCCACGTCGGGCACGGACTACGCGGCGGTAACGTCGCCGCTCGTTATTGCCACGGGCAATACAAACGGCTCGATAACGGTCAACCCGACCGCAGATGCCACCATCGAAGCCGATGAGACCGTGATTATCACCGTTGTGAGCGGCACCGGCTATACCGTCGGCACACCAAGCAGCGCGACCGGTACGATCCTCAACGATGATTTGCCGAACCTGTCAATCAACAATGTCAGCGCGGCCGAAGGTAACGCGGGCGCGAGCAACTTCACCTTTACTGTCAGCTTGGGCGCGCCTGCAGGTCCGGGCGGCGTAAGCTTCGACATCGCCACCGCCGACGGCACTGCCACTGCCGGGTCAGATTACGGGGCGCAAAGCTTGACGGGGCAGACAATTGCCGCAGGCGCGAGTACCTACAGCTTCACGGTGCTGGTCAATGGCGACACCCTCAATGAAGTCAACGAGACCTTTTTCGTCAACGTCAGCAACGTGGTTGGCGCAAATATTGTTGATGGCCAAGGCTTGGGCACGATCGTCAACGATGATCCACAGCCGAGTCTGTCGATCAACAACGTCTCAGTGACCGAGGGCAATGCGGGTACTACCTCTGCGCAGTTCACCGTCAGCCTGAGTGCCCCGAGCGGACAGAGTGTGTCAGTGAACTATGCGACCGCCGATGGCACGGCAGTTGCCCCTGGCGACTACACCAGCACAGCGGGCGTACTCACATTAACGCCTGGACAGACGTCCAGCACCGTCACCGTGCTGGTGAACGGTGACACCACGCCTGAGGCCAACGAAACGTTTAGCGTCACACTCAGCGCTCCGGTCAGAGCCACCATCGCCCAGGGCACAGGCACGGGCACGATCCTCAACGACGACTCACCCTCCGCCTCGATCAGCGTCAGCCCAGCCAGCGTGCTCGAAGACGGTGTGGCCAACCTGATTTACACGATCGCACTGAGTGCGCCTGCGATCACCGCGACCACCGTGAACCTGAGCACTGCCGGCACGGCGACCAGCGGCAGCGACTACAGCGGCGCGCTGAGTAGCGTGCTGATCCCGATCGGCGGAAGCAACGCGACGCTCACCATTGACCCGACTGCCGACGCGGTTGTCGAAGGCGACGAAACCGTAATCATCAGCCTGCTCGCCGGCAGCGACTACACGGTCGGCGCACCGACCTCTGCAACAGGCACCATCACTAACGACGACCTGCGCGGTATTACGGTGACGGAATCGGGCGGTAGTACGGCAGTCACCGAAGGCGGCGCCACCGACAGCTTTACCGTTGTGCTGAACAGCCAACCCGAGGCAAACGTGCAGATTGCACTCGACGGCGGCACGCAGGTCACTGCAGCACCATCGCCGCTGAGTTTCACCCCGGCGAACTGGAATGTGCCGCAGACGGTAACGGTCACGGCCATCGACGACACGCTGTTCGAGAACAATCCGCATCCGGGCTCGATCAGCTTTACCGTCACCAGCACGGACGCCGGGTATAACGCCTTTGCCGTGCCGGCGGTCGCCGTCAGCGTGACCGACAACGACGCCGCACCCACGATCAGCATCAGCAGCCCAAGCTTGCCCGAAGGCAACACCGGCACCAGCGTGATGAACTTCGTGGTCAGCCTGTCGGCGGCTTCTGGATTGCCGGTGAACTTCACCCGTGAGACAGCAGATGGCACGGCCACCGTTGCCAATAGCGACTATGTGGCACTGGCCGCAGCAGCGGCGAGCATCCCCGCTGGTCAGACCAGCCTGACCATCCCGGTGACCATCAATGGCGACACGGTGTTTGAGGGCGATGAGACCTTCAGCATGAACATCGGCGCGGTCAATGGCGCGACGCCAACAACGATTACCGGCACGGGTACGATCCTGGAGGACGACCAGTCGCCAACGACGACGACCATCACCAGCGATCTGCCCGATCCCAGCGTGGTCGGTCAGCCGTATACGGTTGTCGTCAACGTCGCCGCCAGCAGCAGCTCGCCGCTGGGCGCGGTCACGATCAGCGATGGCACGGGTGGCACATGTGGCCCGGTCACGCTGGTGGCAGGCGTGTCGCCCAACAGCACGGCCAGCTGCGACTTGACCAGCACCAGCATCGGCGCGAAAACGCTGACCGCCACTTACACCCCAGCCAGCACCGCCTTTGGCGCTGGCAGCGGAACAGCGACACATCAGGTCAACGCTTCGGCCACCACGATCAGCGTCACCGGCCCAGCGACGAGCCAAATCAACACGCCGACCACCTTCAGCTTTGTGCTTGCGGTTACAGCACCGGGTAGCGGCTCACCCGCCGGCGTCGTGACCTTGACCGGCGGCAGCAGCAGTTGCCAGGTGACGGTGCCTACGGCCACGCCAAGCTGCTCGCTGAGCTTTGGCACGCTAGGCCCGGCTACCGTGACCGCCGCGTTCGTGCCTGGCGACAGCAACTACCTCGCGTCCAGCTCAAGCGGTGCAGGCAATGCGCAGACGACCGTATCGGCGCTGTCTGACCTGTCAATCAGCAAGGACGACGGCGTGACCTCGGCATTGCCAGGCGGCACGGTCAGCTATGTGATTACCGCCAGCAACGCCGGGCCTGATCAAGCGCCCGGCACCACGGTGGCTGACACCTTCCCTGCTGCGTGTACCAGCGTTAGCTGGACCTGCGTCGGCACCACCGGTGCCAGTTGCGCGGCCAACGGCTCGGGAAATATTGCCGAGGTGGTGTCTTTGCCGAATGGCTCAAGCGTCACCTACACCGCCGCGTGTGCGATTGATTCAACAGCAACTGGTTTGCTGGTCAACACGGCCACCGTGACGGCGGGTGCCAACGTGGATGATCTCGACCTGACCAACAACAGCGCCAGCGATACCGATGCGCTGACACCGCAGGCCAACCTGGTCGCCGTGTTGACCGCGCCCACGCAAACGACGACGGGAGTTGCGATCAACTACGCTGCCAGCGCGCGCAATGATGGGCCCAGCAACGCTGAGGATGTGCAAATCATGATGACCTTCGGCAGCGGTGCGCAATTTGCGAGCGTCTCCCCAAGTGCGGGTGGAGTCTGTACCACGCCGGCCGTTGGCGGCCCCGGCGACGTGATTTGCCGATGGGCAGGCACAACGGCGGTCGGCGAGACGCGCAGCCTCACCGGTGTCAGCTCCAGCAGCGCAAGTGGCACGTTCAGCATCACCGCAACGGTGTCATCAAGCACGCCTGATCCGGTCGTCGGCAACAATACCGCCAGCGCCAACATCGCTGTCAACAACCCGGCGCAGTTGATCGCGGTTCCGACGACCGATCGCCTGGGCCTGGCCCTGCTCGCCTTGCTGCTTGGCCTGTTCGGCTGGGCAGCAATGCGCCGCCGCATCTAGCCTCAAAGATCCCCGCGCTGGCAGCAACCGGCGCGGGGCAGGTGGGAAGCGTTTGCCGCGCTGGCTTGGGGCCAGTTCGAGAATGAGGTGGCACGACCCAGCCTTGACGCATTGACCTAGTGTGGTGTCTCAAAAATACCATTAATTAAGTTTAATTGCGGCCCGCGCGACGGAGGCAAGGATGGTATCGGCGGTTTTGTGCCAGACGAAGGGTTTGGGATCGGCATTGTGCTGCTCGATGTAGTGCTGGATGGATTGCTCAAGGTCAGCGACGGAGGTATGCGCTTGGCGCTTGATCCACTTTTCGCTGATTTGTCCGAAGAACCGCTCCACCAGGTTCAGCCAGGACGCCGAGGTCGGCGTGAAGTGCAGGTGGTAGCGCGGTCGCGCCGCAAACCATGCGCGAACCTTCTCGGTTTTATGCGTACCGTAGTTGTCCATGATCAGATGAATGTCCTGATCGGCGGGGACCGCGGCATCGATCGCCTTCAGGAACTGCAGGAACTCGACACTACGATGACGGCGCTTGAGCTGTCCGATGACCTTGCCGGTGGCCACATCCAGTGCCGCAAACAGCGAGGTGGTGCCGTGCCGCTTGTAGTCGTGGGTACGGGTGGCCGGCTTGCCGAACGTCAACGGTAGTCCGGGCTGCGTTCGATTCAATGCCTGGATCTGGCTTTTCTCATCGACACACAGCACCAGCGCGCGATCAGGCGGTGCCAGATACAGACCCACCACATCACGTACCTTGTCCACGAAGTACGGATCGGTGGAGAGTTTGAAGGTTTTCTGCAGGTGCGGCTTCAAACCGAAGGCCCGCCAAATCCGATGCACCGTCGGTGCCGATACACCCGTCGCTGCACTCATGCTGCGTACGCTCCAGTGCGTGGCGTTTTCCGGCTTGCTCTGGCGAACCTTGTCCACGATCGCCTGCACCTGCTCATCCAGAACGGTGCGGGGCCGACCCGCGCGGGGCGCATCGCTCAGTCCCGCGAAACGATACGCTTCATAGCGGCGCCGCCACTTCGATACCGTCTGGATGCTCGTCTTCAGACGCTGTGCAATCTTTCTGCCGGACTCGCCCTGAGCGCAACCCAGTACGATGCGAATACGCAACCGCTCGTCGGCGGGAGCCTTGCGTATGGCAAGATGGGTCATCAGTTCGGCACGTTCTTCGTCCGTCAGCGCCAGCGTCGTTGTTGGTCGTCCTGTTCTTGCCATCGGTGTAGTCTCCCGCAACGGAAACTCCAAAGACAGATGGCTATATATTTAGTTCAATTTATTTTTGAGACACCACACTAGGGATGCTCTGATCAACC
>JBATAQ010000202.1:0-1944 GCA_049661925.1 Dokdonella sp. | reverse complement strand
GGTATCCCGGTCGTGCCGTGATCATTACCCGCAACGACTATGCGGCCATGTTGTTCAATGGCGATGTTGGCATCTGTCTTGCCGGGGCCGACGGCACGCTGCGAGTCTGGTTCGAAGTGGCCAGGTCAGCCGATGCGGTCGGCATATCCGGATCGGGCTATCGAGATTTCGCAGCAGCGGCTTTGCCAGCCCATGAAGCGGCCTTCGCGCTGACCATCCACAAGAGCCAAGGCTCGGAATACCAACACGTCGCGGTGTTGCTGCCACCCGAACACGAGCATCGCATCCTGTCCCGGCAATTGCTCTATACGGCACTCTCCCGCGCCCGCGCCAGCATAGAAATCTGGGCTACTCAGGCATCGCTCGAACGTGCTGTCCTGACACCGGTGACGCGCGCCGGTGGCCTTGCTGATCGTTTGTGCAGAGGCAATCAATGTCGTACGAATGCGCCGGCGGATCCCGATCACTGTAATCCAAACGTTAGTGCTCTCCCCTGATTTGCTCTTCATGCGTCATTTTCCGTGTGATATGAACGCAAGCATCGATCGCCCTCGGTTATGCTGAGTGAGCTTCGAACTTTCCCATTCTGGTGCGCTGTGGCTTCTGCATCCCCGGACTTTGGGTTGAGCCAACACCTTGCCTGATTGCCGTCGTGCCGAATCGCATACGACCGGGTACGGGGCCGGTCGCAAGATCCGTATCAAGCGACGTATCCCCCTTTTCAAACCTCTGGAACACGGTGACCATGCGCATTCGACAACTGTTATTCGCCGTCGCCTGTCTCTCCGGGACACTTTCCGCTCATGCTCAGGATGGGAAGGAACGTCCAGTCACCCGTGGATGGAGCGTAGGTGTGATCGGACTGGTGCGTGATGGCGGTTATGTTGGAGACGTCAATCGCACGCTTGTACTTCCCGCCGTGGGCTACGAAGGTGAGCGCGTCTTCTTCCGCGGGCTGCAACTCGGTTGGCACGCATGGAAACGCGAGGGGCTACAACTGGACGTGGTCGCGCAGGCGCGGCTGGATGGATTCGACGCCAAGGATATTCCGATCGCCGGGCTACAAGACCGCCGCAAGAGCGTGGACCTGGGTGCGGTGCTGACACTGTCCGGTGATGCGGGAAAGCTTGAGTTCACCGCACTGGCCGATGCGTTGAATCGAAGTGGTGGGAAGGAGCTCGCACTGCAATACGGTTATTCGTTGAGCGCCGGGCGCGGAAGCATCACCCCAAAGGTCGGTGCGCGGTGGTGGTCGAGCGCGATGGCTGATTACTACTACGGCATACGTCCACAAGAAGTGTTTCAGGGCGCGCCGGCCATCTATGAGGTATCGAGCGCGCTGGTCCCTGAAGTGGGCGTCAATGTGATCGCACCGTTGAGCCGACGCTGGGCTTTGTGGGGCGCGTTGCGCTACCAGCACCTGCCTTCCGCTATCGCGGACAGCCCTTTGGTGTCGAAGTCCTCTGCGAGCACGTTGCTCATGAGTGTGTCGTACGTATTCTGAGCGAACCATGCGCGCGTTCTGAATGCCATGTCGTGCCCCATGCTATCCGCGGCGTGTAACGTGCAGCCTGTCCAGGGATAGACCCCTTTGTGGGGGAAGGGCAAGGTCTCAGCAGGAAGTGCAAGGAATCACGATGAGCGTAAGCGCGTGTTTCGCGTCGATTGCAGCGGACTGCTCGAGCGTTGACAGTCTCCAGCGGCCCCGAATCTACTTTCCGATACAGAACGAGCCGAAGATTTCGCCTAGCAAATCGTCGGTGTGGAACTCGCCGGTGATTTCGCCGAAGGCGTGCTGGACCTGGCGCAGTTCTTCAGCGGCGAGTTCGCCTGCCTTGGAAACTTCCAGTGCAGTCGCGGCTGCAAGCAAGTGATCGCGAGCGCGTTCGAGTGCGCTGACGTGGCGGGCGCGAGCGGTGAAGGCGCCTTCGTGATCGTCGAATT
>JBATAQ010000201.1:0-6540 GCA_049661925.1 Dokdonella sp. | reverse complement strand
ACGAAAGCGGAGGTGTCGCGGCTACACCAGTCGGCATCTTCAGTGTCACTCGTGAACCGCCGTATGCGGAACCGCACGTACGGTGGTGTGGGAGGGGGCCGGAATATTCCGGCTCCCTACCCGATACTCAAGCGGTTGGATGCTCGCCGGCGCGACGCATGCCGACATGCGGAATGCCGTCTTCGAGGTAGGGATTGGTCACCACGACGAAACCATGTCGGGCATAAAACGCTGCCAGATGCGACTGCGCCGAGAGATACATCGAGCGCCGCGGCCAACGCGCCGCGCAATGTTCCAGCGCATGTTCCATCAACTGATGACCGACTCCACTGCCGCGAACGGACGCGTCGGTCGCGACGCGGCCAATCACCACTTCGCCGTCATGTCGCGACGGATCGAATACACGCAGGCAGCCAACCAGCCGGTCGCCTTGCCAAGCCAGCAGATGCCAAGTGCCGTCGGTCAGATCGAGCCCGTCGATATCCTGGAAGATGCATTTTTGCTCGACGACGAACACCGCTGAGCGCAGCGCCAGCAACGCGTACACATCGTTTGCATTCAGCTGATCGTGTGTCTTCAGCTGCCAATCGAGCGTGTTCGCCGACATGCGATCAGCGCCCGACGATGCGTGCGAACACCGTCACTTCTTCGCGGTCGTGGTAGAGCTGGCGAGGGCGCCAATCCAGATTCCTGCCAGCCAGCCGTTCGACGAAAATCTCGCGACAGAGGTTAACTTCGTCGAGACGCTTTTTCATCGGCAACTTCAGGTTGAACATCGCCATACGGCACCAACCTTCAGCCAGCCATTCGGCCATTCGCGAGGCGACGCGGCGCGGTTGCTCGACCATGTCGCAGACCATCCAGTCGACCGGTTTTGGCGGTTGGTACCGAAAGCCATCGACGCGGTGATGCTCGACCAGGCCGCTGTCCATCAAACGACTATCCATTGGCCCATTATCGATCGCGGTGACCTTCATCGAGCGTCGCACGAGTTGCCAGGTCCAGCCACCCGGCGCGGCTCCCAAGTCCACCGCTGTCATGCCAGGTTTCAGCCAGCGCTCGCGTTCGTCGTCGTCGAGCAACACCAGCAAGCCTTCGTCGAGTTTCAGGGTCGAACGGCTAGGTGCCTCGTGCGGAAACTTCAGTCGCGGAATGCCGCCCGGCCAGATTGGCCCACGTTCGATATCGACGCGCGCCAGCAATGCCGCGTCGGCAGCAGTGAGAACGATGTGCAGGCGCTGCGGTGCGGCGGGATCGAGCAACTTCTCGCGCTTGAGCACGCCGACCAGCGCCGAGTTGAGCGCACGGCAAAGGGCAGCGAGCTCGCGACATTCATCGCTATCCGGTGCTTCGACGCGGGCGTCGCGATAACGCATTCCACTGGCGCGAATCGCTGGCAACATCGATGCGAGGCGATCGGATCGATCCATCGCAGTCGTTTTCTCAAAGCCTTCCAGCAATTGCCGACAAAACACCGTGTCTCGCCAGTCGATTTTCCTGACTAGCACATCAAGGCCGTCGTCGGGCGTCGGTATCCATTCGACCAGTCCGCTGCCGCGTTCCGTTCGCGCGTAGCCATGCACGTTGTGCGCGGCGGCCAGGGCGGTCAGCTCCAACGCCGATTCGCCTTCGAAGCCCGGTCGGCAAAATGCGATCAGTGCGCGCTGCGCCGTCGCCTTGCCGGCAGCCGCGTCGCTAATAGGTTTCCCCACCCAGACTCGCGTAGTCGGCGAGCACGGCACGGGCCTCGTCGCGGTGGATATCGCGCCGCACCGCGATGCCACGTTTCTCCAGCTCAACAATCCAGTCGGCAGGCAGCGGGCCTTCGTCGAACTCGGTCAGTTCCATCACGTCTTCAGCGCGCGCGCCGATCAGCAAGGTATCGACACCGGCCCACACCGTCGCGCCATAGCATTGGCAGCAGGGTTGCGCGCTGGTGGCCAAGGTGTAACGGCCGCCATTCTGGTTCAGGCGCGGCTGCTGCGTGCGTTGCTGCGCGAGCATGCAGGCCATCGTCTCGGCGTGAGCTATCGAACAGCTCATCGGCATCACGCGATTCACGCCCGCGGCGACAAGGCGTCCCTCGCCATCAAACACGGCCGCGCCGAATGGGCCACCGCTGCGCAGGTCGATATTCCGGCGCGACAGTTCAATCGCCAATCCAACCTGGGCGGCGTCGTCAGCGTAGACGCGGCCTTGCTCGTAGTCCTGCAAAAGCCACGCCGGCAATGTCAGATGGACCTGTGACTGCAACATTGGATGCTCCTTTTTTGCTGCGCGCTAACCGCTGCACGCGACAGGGATATCGTGTCAGCGTGCCGCCTTGGCCCAGACATCGCGCAAGGTAACGACGCGGTTGAACACCGGGTGGCCCGCGCCATGATCGTGGCGATCAGCAACGAAATAACCCAAACGCTCGAACTGGACCACGTCCTCAGTTTCTGCGTCGGCCAGCCCTGGTTCCAGCCAGCCTTGCACCACCCGCTTGGATGCCGGGTTCAGATGATCGACGTAGGTCTTGCCATCGCTGTCGTAGTCCGGCGCGGCGGTATCGAACAAGCGGTCGTAAAGGCGCACTTCCGCAGCGATAGCGTGCGTGGCGCTGACCCAGTGGATGGTGCCCTTCACCTTGCGATCCGATCCAGCCTGGCCGTGTCGCGTCGATGCATCCAGTGTTGCGCGCAGCTCGACAATGTTGCCATCGGCATCGCTGACGACTTTCTCGCAGCGAATGATGCCGACGCCGCGCAGGCGCACTTCGCCATTCGGCACCAGGCGATGGAAGCCCTTGACCGGCTCCGCCATGAAGTCGTCGCGTTCGATCCAAAGCTCGCGCGAAAACGGCACGCTGCGCTGACCCATCGCTTCGTTCTTTGGGTGATTCGGAAACTGCAGCGTTTCGTCGTGGCCGGCATCGAGATTGGTGATGGTGAGGCGCAGCGGGTCGAGCACGGCCATTCGGCGCGGTGCGATCGAATCCAGTTCCTCCCGCACGCAGCCTTCCAGCACGCCGAACTCGATCACCGAATTCTGCTTGCTGATGCCGACGCGCTCCGCGAGCAGGCGCAAGGCAGATGCCGGGAATCCGCGCCGACGCACGCCAATCAAGGTCGGCATACGCGGGTCATCCCAGCCGTCAACCAGACCGTCCTGAACCAGCGCAATCAACTTGCGCTTGCTCATCACCGTGTAGTCGAGGTTGAGCCGCGAGAACTCGATCTGGCGTGGTTTTGATGGCTCAACCTTCACGCCTTGCGCACGCAGCGACTCGGTCAGCGTCGCATCGTTGGCGAGATCGACCTTGTCCACGCACCAGTCGTAGAGCGGGCGATGGTCTTCGAATTCCAGCGTGCACAGGGAATGGGTGATGCCTTCGATCGCATCCGAAAGCGCGTGGGCGAAGTCATACATCGGATAAATTGGCCAGGCATCGCCGGTGTTCTGATGGGCGATCTTGCGGATGCGATACAGCGCCGGATCGCGCAAGTTGATATTGCCGCTGGCCATGTCGATTTTCGCGCGCAGCGTCTTCGCGCCATCGGCAAATTCGCCAGCGCGCATGCGTGAGAACAGATCAAGGTTTTCCTCCACGCTGCGATCGCGCGTCGGCGAGTTGCGGCCGGGCTCGGTCAGCGTGCCGCGATACTCGCGCACCTCATCGGCCGACAGATCGCAGACAAAGGCCAAGCCAAGACGAATCAGTTTGATCGCGGCCTGATGGAACACTTCGAAATAATCCGAGGCGTGCCGAAGCGCGCTCCACTCAAAGCCCAGCCAGCGCACGTCGGCCTTGATCGCGTCGACATATTCCTGCTCTTCCTTGCTTGGATTGGTGTCGTCGAAGCGCAGCGTGCAGCGACCACCAAACTCTGCAGCCAGCCCGAAGTTGAGGCAGATCGACTTGGAATGACCGATGTGCAGGTAGCCGTTCGGCTCCGGCGGAAACCGCGTCGCGATGTGGCCGCCATGCTTGCCGGCGGCAATGTCGTCGACCACGATCTGGCGAATGAAATGATTGGTTGGCGCGGTGTCACTCATCGTCGATGCAGTCAATCAGGAAAGCGCGCAAGTTTAGCAGGCGCTCACCATGACTCGATCCGCGCGCGTGCCTCGGGGCGCAACGCAAACACCACGATTTCGTTGTCGCGAAATACTGGTGCGCCGAAGTTCCTTTCGAGGGTGGGCATGCAGGCCAGCATGTCCGGCCATGTCGGAGCGGGTGCACCGGTGGGGACCGGTGGTTTCGACCGGATCACCAGGTAGTCCGCATCCCAGGTTGCGCCTTTTAGTAACTGGATGACGGGGACAAATTCGCGAAAGCGCAGTTGATCGGACAGCGCCGAGAAATCGCCCCAGCTCGACGTGCCGCAAACACCCGACACCATGCCGGCCTTGACCAATTGGCGATGCACCTTTTGCAGGGAATCGTGCGGAACATAGGGTGACTCAAATCGCCATGGCGCCTCGATCAGTTTGACGCTGGCTGGCGGAAATTTCGCCAGCGATTGATAGAACTCGGAGACCGGCGCATTGAACTGGACGATTGCCGGATCGCGGTAAGGGTTGTGGGCCGCGTCGTAGTCGAATTGGAAACGTGGATGGCCCATGAACTGGTTCGGGTAGTACAGCGCCTCCGGGATCGGCCCGAAACCAAACGACGCGAGCGACAGCGCCAGCACAATGCCAATCTGCAACGCCGCCGACGGCAGCCGAGAAAGCAGGCTGGTGATTCCCTCGGCTACCAGCAACAGCAGCAACGCAAGCACCGGCAGTACGTAGCGCGCCAGCACGCCGGGATGCTGGATCCAGTCCGGCCGCGCCAACATGATCGCCAGCGGTCCGATCACCAGCACAAACAAGATGCAGGCAGTGAAATCGCGATCACGTCGCCACAGCGGCCGCACGCCCAGGCCCGCCAACAGCAATGCGATAACACCGACAACATGGTGGCCGGTTCCACTCAGCATCAGCCAGGTGCGCCAGCCACTATCCAGGCTGACGCTGCCCATGCCTGCTTTCTGCGACAACGCCTCCCAGTCGTTGATGAACGCCGGCAGCAACAGCGCGGTCAGCAACAGGATGACCACGGACCCCATCGAAACGAGCCGCAGCAAGGTCGCCAGCGACACGCGACGGCGATCCTTTGAAAACGATTGCCCAAGGCTGATCGCGCCGAACAGCAACAGCGGCGCCAGCGTGAACGGCAAGGTCATCAAATGCAGCCAGCCAGCGATCATCGCCGCGACGATGTAGGCAATGGCATCGCCGCGTCGACGGTCGCGCCACCAGCGCGTGAACGCGAATATCGCGATCAGGACGGCCAGCGCGGCCAACGTGTACGGACGTGCCGTTCGGCTAAGGTAAACCATTACCGGGGAGATCGCGACCAGACCCAGCCAGGTCACGCGGGTCGCGGTCGTCGCGACATCGCGCAACATCCAGAATCCGACCGCCATCAGCGCCAGCCCGGCCACCAGCGGCGGCAGGTGCATCGCCCATTCCGAAAGCAGGCCGCCGTCGAACAAGGCGCGGTAGTAAAGCGTCAGCGGGATGCAATAGTCGGCCAAGCCGAAATGACTGGCGATGTCGGCATAGCCCGCACCCAGCAACTTGTGCAGCGCATGCCATTCGTCGTCGATGAGGATCTGCCGCCGCAGTTGCCATGCGCGCAGGAACAAGCCTGCGGTTGCAAAGCCGATGGCCAACAGCAGCCAGCCGGTTCGCGAGGATTCGTGCGGCTGGCGATCACGCGCTTCGACCCGGACCATGCTCGTCATAGCGGTTCGCCCAGGCGTTGCCGTGGATCGTCGCGAAACAGCAGTGGCTTGATCCATCCCCAACGCCAGAGTCGATATTGCAGCGCCGTCCACAGCACGCCGAATCCGTAAATCACCGAGCGCCGGAAATTGATTTCGCTGGCTTCCGGGAAGTAGCGCGTCGGGCAGGAGATTTCGCCGATCCGGAAATCAAACGCGAGGATCTGCATCAGCATCTGGTTGTCGAACACGAAGTCATCCGAGTTCGCCGACAGCGGCAAGGTTTGCAGCACCTGGCGCGAAAACGCGCGATAACCGGTGTGAAATTCCGAAAGCTTGGAACCGGCGAGCAAGTTCTGCACGGCGGTCAGCAATCGATTGGCGACGTACTTGTAACGCGGCATGCCGCCACTGATCGCGGTGTTGCCGAGGATGCGCGAGCCGATCGCCGCATCGTAAACGCCGGATGCGATCAACGCTGCCATCGCGGTGATCAGGCGCGGCTCGTACTGGTAATCCGGGTGCAGCATGACGACGATGTCAGCTTCATCGGCGAGTGCCAACGTGTAGCAGGTCTTCTGGTTGCCGCCGTAGCCACGATTGACCGGATGGCGGTGGCAGCGAATGCCGAGCTGCTCGGCGACAGCCTGGGTCCCGTCCGCGCTGGCGTCATCGACCAGCAACACCATGTCGACGATGTCGTGCGGGATCGCGCGGTAGCACGCTTCCAGCGTTTTCTCGGCCTGGTAAGCAGGCATCACGACAGCAATCTTGTGGCCGTGCA
>JBATAQ010000200.1:0-6655 GCA_049661925.1 Dokdonella sp. | reverse complement strand
CGCACGACCGACCCGCCACGGGCGCATCCGTTGGCCCACGTTTCTCTGCGAGGAGAAAGAGCCTGTCCTCGGACTTGATCCGGGGATGGGGCGGCGGGCGGCAGCCCGGCGAAACGCTTGACCAGTTTGGCCACAGCCAACAACAACTGCGAAGCGGCGGGCGCGAGAAACGATTGACCCGTCTGGCGACAGCGAAACAGAAGGCTGCCTGCGGCAGCCCGGCGAAATGCTTGACCCGACTGGCGACAGCCACTGAGAGAATGTCGGGCAACGGTGACAGCGTTAACAAGCGGATTGGCGCGAATAGACCGCGTCGGCCTGCGCGAGTCAGGACCAAACTGGTATAAAGACCGGCCACACCCCACGACGAACGAACGTATGCGTGTACGCATTCCGCTCGCCGCGCTGTTGTTTCTTGCCGGCCCGGCGTGGCTGTCGGAATCCGCGTTGGCCGCGAAAATCACGGTTGATGTCAACGGTCTGCAAACGCCTCTGAATGACGCCGCTGTTGCGGCGGTGGAGATCACCCAGTACGCGGATCGCGACGTCTCCGCCGCGCAGGCGCAGCGCCTGCATGATCGCGCTGAAGGCCAAATCCAGACAGCGCTCGAAGCCTATGGCTACTACAACGTGAAGGTGGAAGGCGAGCTGCGCAAGGTCGGTGACGACTTCGTGTCCGAGTTTAAGGTCGACCATGGCGAACCGGTGACGATTGCCGAGTCGAAAGTCATTGTCGATGGCGATGCGATGGAGCGTCCGCGTGTGATGAAGGCGGTCGACGGATTCCATCCCAAAGATGGCGAGGTGCTCGATCATGCCGTTTACGAGCGCAGCAAGACGGAAATCACAGGTGCGTTGTTCAGTGCCGGCTACCTCGACGCGCTGCTGGAACGCCATCGCGTCGAGGTGACCCGAGACGCCAATAGCGCCGCCATCGATCTCTACTGGAAGGCAGGCCCGCGCTACAAGTTTGGCGAGACTACGTTTGACGAAAGCCAGTTCGACGAGCATTTCCTGGAGCGTTACATCCCGTACGAGCAGGGCGACTGGTATTCGCAGGCGCAGTTGCTGCAGCTGCAACAGGGCTTGATCGACGCCAACTACTTCTCGATTGTCCAGGTCCAGCCCGATTCCGAAAAAGCCGTCGATGGCGTCGTGCCGATCAACGTGCTGCTCGCGCCCGCCAAGCGCAATGTCTATACCGGCGGCGTGTTCGTCGGTACCGATACCGGCGTTGGCGTGCGTGGCGGCGTCGAGCGACGCTGGGTGAATCGGCAAGGCCACAAGCTGAAATTCGAAGCTCTGGTGGCGCAGCGTCTGAAAACAGTGACGGGCTTGTACACCATTCCGAAACCCGGCAATGACAACCACAGCTGGAACCTTGGCGCGACCTATCGCGACGAAAATACCGACACCAGTAAATCAAAAACCTTGCGGCTGGCGACGACCGATTCGCGAATCCGGCACGGCTGGACGCGTACCTACGGCCTGCAATTCCTGACCGGCAATTTCGAGGTCGCCGACATCAAGGGCAAGACGACGCTGCTCTATCCCGAAGCATCGCTGGCAAAAAAATATTCCGACAATCCCAACTTCCCGCGCAAGGGTTGGTCGCTCACCTTTGCGGCACGCGCCGGCGTTGAAGGCCTTTTGTCCGATACCAATTTCGCCCAGTTCACCGCCGACGCCAAGTGGATCACTGGTATCGGCGAATTGGACCGCTTCATCACGCGTGGTTCGTTTGGCTATACGCAGGTCGGCGATTTCAACGCCTTGCCGCCGGAACTGCGCTTCTTCGCCGGTGGTGATCGATCCATCCGTGGTTTCGGCTATCAGACGGTCGGACCGTTCAATGCTGATGCGAAAGTCATCGGCGGTGAAACGCTGCTGGTCGGCAGTGCCGAGTACGAGCACTACTTCACGCCGACCTGGGGCATGGCCGGTTTCATCGACGCCGGCGACGCTTTCAGCGGGACCAAATTCAAGGCAAAGGTGGGTGCAGGTTTCGGCCTGCGCTGGCGTTCGCCGGTCGGCATGGTGCGGGTCGATCTTGGCACGCCGGTACGCGGCCGTGGCCCGGATGATTCGCGTATCCAGTTGCACGTCGTGATTGGGCCAGATCTGTGAAGGGCTCGCGCGGCATGAAGTGGTTGAAGTGGATCGGCATTGTTTTGGCGAGCCTGATCCTGATCGTCGTCGTTGTTGCGTCGTGGGTGTTGTTTACCCAGTCGGGCGCAAGGTTTGCACTCGAACGTGCGGTCGGTTCGATGCAGGGCAAACTCAGCTACGAGAAGGCCACTGGCACCCTGGTCAGTCCGCTGCGGCTGGAAGGCATTCGCTTCAGTGACCCGGCGACAGGCGTCGATGCGCGTGTTGCCAGCGCCGAGGTGAAGATTTCGCTCAGCCGGCTGTTTTCCGGTCGCGTCCAGATCGACGACGTGAGCGTCAATGGCATCGACTTGCAGTTGACCACCGTCGCGCCACAACCTGTCGAACCGTCCGACCCGTTCACGCTGGAGCCGCCGATCGATATCGTTATTGATCGCCTGCGCATCGACAACGCGAAGGTGACGCAGGATGGAAAACCAGTGTTTGCTGCTGATTCGTTCCAGACCGGCGTGGCCTGGACCAGCGATGGCATCGTCGTGCGTGAGCTGGCCTTGCGTTCACCCGATGGCAGAGTCGATGTCGATGGCACGCTCACCACCGCGTCCGGCTACGGCGGCAAGGGCAAGGCGGCGTTCTCGTGGAAGGTCGGCGAAACTATTTACGCCGGTGAATTCAATGCCGACAGCGATGGCGATAAAGGCAGTATCGCGTTCGCCTTGAGCCAACCGATCATGGCGACCGTCAATGGCATGATCGTCCAGAACGATCAGTTGCCATGGACCTTGCAACTGGACGTGCCGGAGTTCAACGCCAGCAAGCTGATCGCCGATAGTGGAATCAAAAGCCTTTCTGCATCGTTGCAGGGATCAGGCGATCTCAAGCAGGGTACGGTCAATGGCGTGATCGCTGTCGATGGGCGTCGCATCCAGATCGAGCCGCTGCGTTACGGTCTCGCCGATGACGTGCTGACGATTGAAAAACTGACGCTGAAGTCGCCCGATGTCGCCGGCTTGATCAACGCGACCGGCAAGGTGCAATTGAAGGGCGAACCGGTTTCTGCCGAGCTGGTGCTGGACTGGAAGGACGTGGTTGTACCCGAAGACCTGGCCGGCCAGGTGATAGCCAGCCACGGCAAGATCAGTGCTAGTGGCAACACGCATGCGTATCACGCCGACGGCACGATTTCGGTCGGGCCGCCTGGCGAGCTGTCTGACCTGGTCATCAAGCTCAGCGGCACACCGAAGCAGGTATTGCTCGACACGCTGGCCTTGAAGCAGGCCAAAGGTGGGCTCGATGCCAGCGGCACGGTGACCCTGCAGCCGCAGATCGGATGGGACATCAAGGCGAATGCAAGCAAGCTCGATCCCGGCGCTTTTGCGAAGGACTGGAAAGGCGCACTCGATTTCGATCTCGCCAGCAGCGGCAGCATCGGTGACAACGGTCCGACGGCGACGATAAAGCTTGATCGGCTCGGTGGCACGCTACGGCAGCGTCCGGTGTCGGGCCAAGCCGACCTCACGATCAAACCGGAATTCATCGTCGACGGTTCGCTCGACCTGCGCTCCGGCAAAAGCACGGTTGGCATCATCGGTCGTGGTGGCAACCAGACCGACGCGAATATCAAACTCGCGATTGGCGATTTGGGCGACTGGATGCCCGATGCGTCCGGCCAGTTGAATGGCGATTTCCGCGTGCAGGGCAACTGGCCAAGCCTGGATGTAAACGGCGTAGCCAAAGGCAGTGCACTGCGGTTCGGCGATACGCGCGTAACCGCGCTCGATGTGATCGCCGGCATCAACAACCTCGACAAGCCATCCGGCAAGCTCGACGTGAATGCGGCCGGCTTGACCAGCGGCAGCGCCAGCTACGAATCGATCAACCTGCAAGCCGAGGGCAGTCAGGCGTCACACAAGCTGACCCTGCGCGCGACCGGTGCCCCGGCTAACCTGGGACTGCAACTCGACGGCAGCAGCAAGGGCGACAACTGGAACGGAACCCTCAAACAATTGATGCTTGAGGCTAGGGACGTGCCGAAGTTCAATCTCGCCGCGCCGGCGCAACTGGCTTGGGACGGCAAGAAATTCACCGCCAGCGATACCTGCCTGGTCGGCGACACGATGCGGCTGTGCGTATCCGGTGACGGTGGTGCCGACGGCAGTATCGACGCGCGCTATCGGCTGGAAGAATTGCCGCTCGCCTTGATCACCAAGCTGGCCGCCAGCGATGCACCGATCCGCGCGACCGGCACCATCGATGGCAATGGCAGCATCCTGCGCACAGCCAAGGGCGCTTTGAGCGGCAACGCGAACATCAGTTCGGCCACGGGTCGGATCGACTGGGTCGGTGCCGACGGTGCCGAGCCGCGCGAAATGCTGAGCTACACGGCGTTCGCGATCAACGCCGACCTGGGAACCAACGCGACCGCGGCGACAGTCAAGGCGAATCTGGATCACCAGGGCAATATCGATGGGCGGATTGCCATCAATGGGCCGCTGGAGGCCAGTTCTGGCCTGTCCGGCCAGTTGAGCATGAAGCTCAACAGTCTTGAATTCATCGAACTCTTCACCAGCGAAGTTGCCAATGTCCAAGGCAGGGTCGAAGCGGATTACAGCATCGCCGGTACCCTGGGTCAGCCCGCGTTGAACGGTGCGCTGCGCTTGCGCGACTTTGCTTCCGAAGTGCCGATTGCGGGCCTGAAGCTCAGTAATGGCGACATCAGCGTGCGTGCGCTGGACGCGCAGCAATTCGTCGTCGAAGGTTCGATCAAATCCGGCAAGGGGACGCTGCAGTTTGGTGGCAACGGCGGCCTCGAAAGCGACGCGCCAATCAAGGTCACCATCAAGGGCACTGATGTGACTGCCGCCAATATTCCGGCCGCGAAAGTGGTTGTGTCGCCAGATTTGGTCATCGAGCGCAGTGTGGAAGGTTTGCTGGTCACTGGCAGCGTTGATATTCCCAGCGCCGACGTGAATCTGGAAAAACTTCCCGGTGGTGGACCGACTGGCAACGCGCGTTCTGCCGACGTCGTCATCGTCGACGAGGAAACGTCCCAAAGCGCCACCGCACTGCCGGTCACCGCTCGCGTCACCGTGTCGTTTGGCGACAACGTCAAACTGGTCGGGCTTGGCTTAGACGGAACCGTCAAGGGCCAACTTTCGGTGATCGATATTCCCGGTCGCACCACCGTCGGCACCGGCACGCTCAACGTCGGTGGAACCTACAAGGCGTACGGCCAGGACCTGAAAATCGAGCGTGGTCGCGTGCTGTTCGCCGGCACCCAGATCGACAACCCGGGTATCGATCTGCGCGCGGTGCGCAAGATTCGCGGCGAAGAAATCAAGGTCGGACTCAACGTGCGCGGCACCGCACAGATTCCGGTTCTGACGGTGTTCTCCGACCCGGTCATGGAGCAATCAGAAGCGCTGTCGTACCTACTCACCGGCAAGCCCTTGTCGTCCTTGAACAGCGGCGAAGGCGACATGCTTGGTTCGGCGGCGCGAGCGCTCGGGACCGCCGGTGGCGACCTGCTCGCGAAGAATATCGGGTCCAAGCTGGGCGTCGACGACATCGGCGTTGGAGACAACGATACGCTGGGCGGCGCGGCATTCACGGTCGGCAAATACCTGTCACCGAAGTTGTACCTGAGCTACGGCGTCGGCATTTTCGACCCCGGCGAAGTCGTTACCCTGCGCTACATCTTCAGCCCGCGCTGGAATTTCGAAACCGAAAACTCGACCAAGGGTAGTCGCGCCGGTTTCAACTACCGCTACGAGAACTGATGATTCGGCTGTTGAGCACGCGAAGCCTTCCATGACGGTTGCCATCTTTTCCCATCCAGCGTGCCTGGAACATCTGATGTTGCCGGGCCATCCCGAATCGCCGGAGCGCCTGCGTGCGGTGCTGGCAGCGCTCGACCACGAACGCTACGCCCTGCTTCGGCGCATCGACGCGCCCATGGCAACACGCGAGCAGCTCACGCGCGTGCATTACGCGGACCTGATCTCGGATGTGCTCGACGGGCCAGAACTCCCGTATCGACAACTCGATCCCGATACGGCGATGACGACAGGTTCCGCCGAAGCCGCGTTGCGTGCTGCCGGCGCCGTCTGCGCAGCCATCGACTACGTGATGACTGGCGACACGCGCCGCGCATTCTGCGCCGTCAGGCCGCCCGGCCACCACGCCACCGCCGACACCGCGATGGGCTTCTGCCTGTTCAACAGCGTCGCCGTCGGTGCCGCGCACGCCATTGCAGAGCACGGGCTTTCGCGTGTCGCGATCATGGATTTCGATGTCCACCATGGCAACGGAACACAGGACATTTTCTGGAACGTTCCGCGCGTGCTGTACGCATCCACGCACCAGTCGCCGCTGTACCCCTACTCGGGTCGTACTGACGAACACGGCAGCGCCGACAACATCGTCAATGCGCCTTTGCCACCTGGTGCCGGTTCGGCCGAATTCCGCACTGCAATCGAATTGATCGTGTTGCCGGCACTGGATGCATTCGCGCCCGAGTTGCTGATTATTTCCGCTGGTTTCGACG
>JBATAQ010000199.1:0-18806 GCA_049661925.1 Dokdonella sp. | reverse complement strand
GGGTCCAGTGGGTAGATGTTGTTGGCAATCTTCCTCTGATGCGGTGCTGTCTCGACAGCCCCCAAAAGAGTGCCATAAGCCGGCGTCTACTGGACCCCGGCCTGCGCCGGGGAAACGAGTAGGTTTCAATGCGCAGACCCCAGCCATGAGCCGCCGACATGGCGTCGCTCAGTCAAGCAGAATCTTTCACCAGAATGGTTAGCCGACCATCAATAGGTCCGTCGTCATCCTCGCGAAAGCGAGGACCCATTTTGATTCTTTCGTAGATTCAGGGACTTACCTAAGATCAAATTGGGTACCTGCTTTCGCAGGAATGACGACGACTTCAGGTTGCGTCATTTTCGGGTAGTGAGTCACTGTTGCCGCGACATCGTCGAAAGCGAGGCGTGACTCGGGCTGCGCGGCACGACGCAAAAAGATTCCGGACAGCAGTGTGCCGTGGCGGGAATGACGAAGCGATGGGTTGTTTCCAGTGGCTCCCGGCCTCATCGTGTGTGCTTCCATTGTTGTCGGATTCACGATGAACGACTTGATTGATCAGGCCGAACAGCGGCTGTTGCGTCCCGGTGGCTTGTCCGCCAGCGATCTGGACCGCGTTTTTTCGCGTCTGGTCGGCCCGTCCGTCGATGCGGCCGACCTGTATTTCCAGCATTCGCGCAGTGAGTCGTGGTTGCTCGAAGACGGCATCGTCAAGGATGGTGCGCACTCCATCGAGCAAGGCGTTGGCGTGCGCGCCGTTGCCGGGGAGAAGACCGGGTTTGCGTATTCCGACGAAATCGTGCTGCCTGCCTTGCTGGAAGCGGCAGGCTCCGCCCGTGCGATCGCGCAGGCCGGCAGCAACGGCGTCGGCAAGCCGCTGGCGATCGCTCGCGGCAGCGCGCTGTACGCAGCGAAAGATCCGATCAACAGTCTGGACAGTGCCGCCAAGATCACCTTGCTGCGCGAAGTCGATGTATTCGCCCGTTCGCTTGATCCGCGCGTCCACCAGGTCATCGTCAGCATCGCCGCATCGCTGGAGACGATTCTGATCGCCGCGTCGGATGGCACGCTGGCGGCCGACGTGCGCCCGCTGGTCCGCCTCAACGTGCAGGTGATCGCCGAACAGAATGGCCGCCGCGAAACCGGCAGTTCCGGCGGCGGTGGTCGCTACACCTATCCCGACTTGATAGAGGGCGGCCGTTGTTTCGAGTTCGCTCGCGAAGCGGTTCGACAGGCCTTGCTCAACCTCGAAGCGGTCGACGCACCAGCCGGTTCAATGACCGTTGTACTCGGCCCGGGCTGGCCCGGCGTTTTGCTGCACGAAGCCATCGGCCATGGCCTGGAAGGTGACTTCAATCGCAAGGGCACATCGGCATTCTCGGGATGCATGGGTCAGCGCGTTGCCGCCAAGGGCGTCACCATCGTCGACGACGGCACACTCGCCGGACGGCGTGGTTCGCTGTCCATCGACGACGAAGGCAGCACCACGAACTGCACCACGCTGATCGAGGACGGCATCCTCAAGGGCTACATGCAGGACAAGATGAATGCGCGACTGATGGGCGGTGCCAGTACCGGCAACGGCCGTCGCGAATCGTTCGCGCACCTGCCGATGCCGCGCATGACCAACACCTACATGCTCGCTGGCGAATGTGATCGGGGCGAGATCATCGCTTCCGTGAAGAACGGTCTGTACGCGGTCAATTTCGGCGGCGGTCAGGTCGATATCACCAGTGGCAAGTTCGTGTTCTCGGCCAGCGAGGCCTACCTGATCGAAGATGGCAAGGTGACTCGTCCGGTCAAGGGCGCGACGCTGATCGGCTCCGGCCCGGAAGTGCTCAACCGCGTGTCGATGATCGGCAACGATTTGCAACTCGATGCCGGTGTCGGCGTCTGCGGCAAGGAAGGCCAGAGCGTACCGGTGGGCGTGGGCCAGCCGACCTTGCGAATCGACGCGATGACGGTCGGTGGCACTGCCGCGTGACGGCGGCAGCAATTGTCAGGGAAAGCTTGGCTCCGCAGCGACGGCATCGCGCAACTCGCGGAAAAGTGCACGAAATGCGCGCGGCGGTTTGTTCGATTCGCTTTCCTGAGTGGCCTGGCGCACCAGTTGGCGCAGACGCTGGCGATCGGCACCCGGATGCTGGGCGATGAATTCGCCGAGCGCGCTGTCACCTTCGGTCATCATTCGTGCGCGCCACGCCTCCAGTCGATGCAGATCGGCGGTGTCGCGGCGTGAGTCGGCGCGGTCGTGTTCCAGCGCGGCACGGATCGCGCCAAGTTCTTCAGCTTCCAGTTGCCGCATCTTCTTGGCGAGAAACTGCGTCTGCCGCTTGCGTGCGATCTGCGCCGTAGTGCTGCGGGCGCGCAAAACCTCTTCAAGGATGAAGGCGTCCAGCGGCACGTGCTGCAATTGCGCGTCGCTCAACAAGGCGAGGCTCTCCGCCAGTTTGAACACATCGATGGCCTCGCGACGCAGCTGGCTGCGGCTGGGGCCATCCCACTGGACTTCCTGTTCTTCGTCATTCATTGAAAAAGCATAGCAAAGTGACCCGATCCGCGACGCCAAAACTTCCATCCATCGACACGCCGCTGTCCCAGGCCGGTGCAAACGAGCACGAACGGCTGGTCGGCATTTGCGAAGACGTGCTCAAGCGCGTCCGCGAGCGCGGTGCCAGCGACGCCGATGTTTCGGCGACGATTGACGCCGGCCTCGACGTCAACGTGCGCCTCGGTGAAGTGGAAACCATCACCCGCAATCGCGATCGCGGCTTGGCCGTGACCGTCTATTTCGGCCATCGCAAGGGATCAGCAAGCACGGCTGACCTTGCGCCGGATTCCATCGAACAAACGATTGAACAGGCTTGCGCCATTGCTCGGTACACCGAAGATGACCCAGCCAACGGCCTCGCCGATGCGGAACTGATGGCGAAGGATTTTCCCGATCTCGATCTGTGGCACCCATGGGATATCACGCCCGAAGAAGCCATCCAATTGGCCCGTCGTGTAGAAGACGCGGGCCGCAGCCAGGATGCGCGTATCAGCAATTCCGAAGGTGCGTCGGTGCAAGTAGGTTCGTCATGGTCGGCGGAAGCGAACTCGCGCGGCTTCCTCGCTGCCGGTCGCGATACACGACATTCGATGGCTTGTGCATTGATCGCCGAAGACGGTGACGGCATGCAGCGCGACTCCTGGTACGACGTCGTTCGCGCTGCCAGCGATTTCGCCGAACCCGAATCCATCGGCCGTCGTGCCGCCGAACGCGCAGTCGCCCGTTTGAATGCACGCTCGCTCAGCACGCGCGAGGCACCCGTACTGTTCGTACCCGAACTCGCGCGCGGCCTGATCGGCTCTGCGCTTGCCGCGGTCAGCGGTGGCTCTCTCTATCGACGTGCCAGCTTCCTGCTCGATTCGGTTGGCACCAAAATCTTCCCCGATTTCATGCAGATCACCGAGCGCCCGCGATTGATGCGCGGGCAAGGTTCGGGCAACTTTGACGCCGACGGCGTCGCTACCCGCGATGCCGACCTGGTCAGCAACGGCGTCTTGCAGCGCTACATCCTCGGCAGCTATTCCGCCCGCAAGTTGGGCCTTCCAACGACCGCAAACGCCGGTGGCGTGCACAACCTGCTGGTCACGACCGGAGACGACGACTTCGACGCCATGCTCCGCCGCATGGGCACCGGCCTGCTGGTTACCGAATTGATGGGGCAGGGCGTGTCGGTCCTGACCGGCGACTACTCACGCGGTGCCGCCGGCTTCTGGGTCGAGAACGGCGAGATCGCCTATCCGGTCGAGGAAATCACCATCGCCTCGAACCTCAAGCAGATGTACCAGGGCATCGTTGCGATCGGCAACGACATCGACCGCCGCTCGCATATTTCCATCGGCTCGATGCTGATCGACCGGATGATGATTGCGGGGGAGTAATCTCGGCCGTTTCGCGTCACACGGATTTAGTCCCTCCAAGCAGTAAAACGGGCTAGCGCCTCCAGCGGAACCAAACGCTCGTCGTGGCAAGTCCCGCCAGCAGGACGACGAGGAGCAGTAGCGCGGCGCGACTCAACGTCGGCACCGGAACGAAGTCAGCCAACTGGGCCGGCGCTGCACCAAAGCGAGTTTCATCATTGGCGGGATTCAAGTCGAAGCCGACTCCATCGATGAATTGCAGGTGATTGCCAGGCAATCGCATCATCAGGCTCTGAGCACTCGTCAACGGTGATGTGAAGCGCAAGCGCAGTTTGCAAGTCACCTCGCCGTAGGCTGGGATCGGACCCGAAACATACGCTTTCAGGGATGCCGTGCCCGATGTGCCGCCGCACTCGGCGCTTGACGTGACACTGCTACACGCACCGGGAAAGTCATTTTCAATCTGGAATGGCGGCGCTACCAGGCCGGTGCCACCGAACTCCGCGCATTCCGTGCGAAAGGTCCTGCCTGTGATTGTCCGGCTGCTTGGGTTGGATACCTTGATATCGACAAGAGCCGTGGTGGAGCCCGGAGGCACCGTGACGATCGAGCTGGTCAGGGCCGTATCCGGCAAGTCCCCCATGTACAGGAACGGCACGAACGAGCTATACCCTCCGAAATCCGGCGGGCAAGTATATTCAACGAACCCACAATAAAAGAGTATCAGATCATTTCGCGACGTTGCCGAACGTGTCACCGTCGTCCTGCATGTCACCGTTTCCTGCGAAGCAAGGCTGCTGAAAACGAATCTCGCCGGGGTCTCGGTGATCGAGCAGCGTGAGCCGGGCTCGGGCTGAAACGAGTATTCCCCTAAGAAACCAGGCGAGCCGAAACCTGGGTAGAAGATCGCCGAAACCCTGAACGATCCGAGATCGTTCGACGTCCGGTTTTTTGCGGTGTAGGTGAATAAACCGGACTCCCCCGGCTGCAAGCGCGCGAAGTCCGCCGAACCTACGGGAATGGACAACAGGATGGGCTGCGCTTGCGCGACCGAAGCCAGCGCCAGCGCAAACGTCGGCAACAGAATCATCGTGAGCCAACGAGACCGAAGGCTGTCGGATTGTGCATTCATCACATTCTCCCCGATTGAAATCCATTACCGCTACGCACAGTGTGCTGTCGTTTCCCGCGCCGAGCGCGCGTCGCGTTTGTTGAGTGTTGCCCTATCGCAGGCACTACGCAATAAACCGTCGCTACCGCCGGTCGCGATTGGTTTCTGCCTGATTCTCGCGGCATCATTGCGCTCACACTTGACTGCCTTGGCCGCACCTGGCGTGCCGATGGCGTGAAATTGCCGTTGCACCCAACAGCAGAATCAGGACGACGAGCGAATTCCATCGGGTGGCTGGAACTTCTATCGCTTGCGGTCCTACGGCCAACGCGGTGATTTCGTTCGAGTGATCGGGGTCCACGCCGATCCCACCATTTACGTAGGGAACGACTACCGCCTGGAATCCGAATCCAAGCGAAACCGGCGCAGTCAACGGGTGCAGGAAGCGCACGTGCAGCAGACATGACGCTTCGTCATGGGCAGGGATCGGTCCAATCGAGTAGGCCTTGCTGGAAAAGTGCATCCCGGTGAAATTTCCGCAACCCGCCTGCGTCGGCGCGCTTGGACAAGCACCGGGGAAATCGTTGTCGATGTCGAATGGCGAAGGGCCGAAAAAGCCGCCTCCGAACTCCACGCACTGGGTTTCCACGCCTTTGGCGACGGCATCTTGATTGCCCGGATTGGACACGCTGATACGCAATGTCGCCTCCAGTGCGCCAGCGCGGAGGTCGGTGGTAGGGCTAGCACGCAAAGTGAGATCCGGCAGCGTGCCGGCAACCCATGTTCCTCCCAGCTTCCGTGCGTTATATGCGCAAATCACGAGATTGAACAAGTCGTTCGAGGGTCCACAAAAGGCCAAACTGAAATCGTTTTGCGACCCAACGGTACGACTCAGACGAAAGCTGCAGAGCTGCCGCTCGCCAGCTTGCACAGGCCCGATGAGAAAACCCAATTCGCCGAAACTTGAATTGGTGACGCCGGTGGAGATCTGGCAGTGGACAGGGTCATTGGCGATGATCAAGTAGTCGGCTCGCACGCCGTCGTCGCCGAGCACGACTAGTGCGATGTGGCCACTTCCTTGTGCAGTGCCTTGATTCTCCGCCGCAATCGCGATCTCGGTTGTTGCACCGGGACTCAACGGCAGGATTTGCTCTGAATTGTCGGGGATCGAATATACGAATGACCCACTGCCTCCAGCGATGGCAGAAGAAACGGGAATCAGCGACACCAGCAACAAACTGGCCAGCGTATTCCAACGCGTCATTCTTGGCTTGACGTCCTTGAGCATCTTGGTTCTCCACCCGCGTCCGTCGATGGCCGACGATATCACGCTGTTGTCGCACCTTGCCATCTTGCTGGTCCGCGAGAACTTTTCCAAACGGTGACTTCCAGCGCTTGAAAGATCGCCGATTTCACGGCACCTTGATGACCTGTCATCAACCAGTGAAGGCCACACCATGAACGAGACGACCGATCAGGTTCCCGAGATTCCGGTACCCGGCAGCGACGAGCGCACCTGGGCGATGTTTGGCCATCTGAGCGCATTCAGCGCGTTCCTGACCGGCATCGGCATGGTGATTGGTCCGCTGATCGTCTGGTTGATCAAGCGAGACACGATGCCGTTCGTCGCCGACCAGGCCAAGGAGGCGCTCAACTTCAACATCACCGTGTTGCTGGTTGGCGTGGCTTTGGTGCTGTTGGTGATCCTGACCTTCGGTATCGGCGTGCTGATCGCCTGGCCGGTTGGCGTGGTCGTTTTCGTCGGCTGGATCGTGTTGACGATCATCGCGACGGTCAATGCCAACAACGGCACCTATTACCGCTATCCCTTCACATTGCGGTTGATCAAGTAGCCCTGATTACGCTGCGCCGATCACGTCTGGCGGCGCAGGCGATAGCCGCCGATCGTGGCTAGCAGCAATGCCAAGGCGGCGAGCATTCGCCCGTTTTCAGCTGGAACTGGCGTGGCTGGTGTTCCAAGCGGCGCAAGCGTGAAGCTGGACAGATTATTGGATGGGTTCACGTCATAGCCCTGTCCATTGTTCGTGGCTGAGCCTGCATACCTCAAGGGAATCGGATGGCCCGGCAGAAATGGGTACACCAGCCAGCTTGCGAAACGATCATTAATCGCCTGCCCGGCCGGATCGCGCGGACGCAACTTCACTAAACATGATGTCGAGCCAGTAGCTGGAATCGATGGAACCTGCACTTCCCAGCCGTGGTGTGTGATCGGAAAGTCGATGTTGCAGGTTCGGGCGGCGACGGAAAGGCAGGCACCGGCGAATCCAAGCTCGATCGTGTACGGCATTGTGAGCGCCGGATTGGTCATGCCGGTGAACTGACACGACGAAAAAACGTTTGATTCCCCGGTCGGCACGGTTGAGGCGTTCGACAGGTCGATGCGAAACATGGTTTCGCCAGTGATAGTCGCCGGCGCACCGACCTGCGAAACCGACACGCCAACATCGGGCAGGGTGCCGATGACGAGCACGACCGGTTGGCTGCAAGAGGTGGTCGGATTGTACTGCGGACCGGTGCAGATGGTCAGGTAGCCATCAACATACGTCGTTGGTTCACGCACCAAGGTGTAGTCGCAGCGCAAGGTCTGGTTCGCTTGCAGCTCAACCGGCAGCTCGATGCCCAGCCCTTCAGCCGGCTGTGGAAAGCCGCAATAGGTGAAATCGACCGGGGTGAGGGTCCAGCGTGTCCCGAATCCGACGAGATAGTGGCGGGCGCGACCAATTGCCGTGCCGGCGATCGCATCGAGATTGGTGAAGTCGATCGAGATTGTTGTTGATTCGCCGGGTTGCAGAACCCGTTGGGTTGGTGTGCCCGGTGGCAGGGCGAGTGAGACATTGATTGCGAGTGCTGCTTGTGCGGCGAATAGCAGCGTGGCGCCAACGATGGTGACGATGAGACGGGACCAGTGGCTTCGCGTTTTCATTTGTCCCATCCGTTCGATATCGTGCAGAGCAACATGGTGCGCCGTGATTCAACGGTGCCGCAACCCTCCGTGTCGTCATCCGCGCGAAAGCGGGGACCCGATTTGATTTTGCAGTTCGGTCGGTGATTTGACGAAGATCAAAATGGGTCCCCGCTTTCGCGGGGATGACGACGGGATTAGTGGCCTTCGCAGGCACGACGAGGTGAGATGTGCGCGGCAGGACAGGCCAACGACTCTAGACAACACAGCGATCCAATTACTGCGCCGACGCCTTCGGATCACCAAAGTTGGTGGGCGCGGGTGGAGCGATAGGTGTTTTCGGCGAATGCATTTGCAGTTCCTGCAACAACACTTCGACGGCTTTCTCGATGCTCGGGTCTTTCCCGGCGGCGAGCTGTTCGGGGCGGTCGATCACTTCGATGTCCGGGCTGACGCCTTCGTTTTCGACGGCCCACTTGCCGTCGGTGTCCATGAAGCGGAACGTGGCAGCGAGTACGCTGCCACCATCGGCTAGGCCGGGATTGCCTGAGATGCCGATCAAGCCACCCCAGGTGCGCGTGCCGATGATCTTGCCGAGGCCGAGCTTGCGGAAATAATACGGAAATGCGTCGCCGCCGGAGCTGGCAAGGCCATTGATCAGCATCGCCTTGGGGCCAGGATGCGACAACAAAGGTGTAGCGGTGGGGGCAGCGCCGCGAGTCTTCCAATAATTGAGTGGTTGCCGCGCAAGCAGTTCGACCATGCGATCGGGAATGAAGCCGCCGCCGTTGTAGCGGTCGTCGATGATCAGCGCGTCCTTGTCGTGGTAGGCGAGCAGGCCGCGGAACAATTCCTTGTTGCCTTCGACGGCTGTGTTTGGCACGTGGATGTAGCCGATTCGGCCGTTGGATTGTCGATCAACCATCGCACGACGTTCGTCTACCCAATCACGATAGCGCAGGGTTTGCTCGGACGTGATCGTGCGCACGCGCTCTTCGCGTGAGCCTTTCTCGGCTGGGCTTGTGTTGATGCGAAGGCTGACCATGCGGTCGCCCTTGTTCTGCAGCAGCTCGTAGAAATTCTTGACAGTGCGCGCGTCGACGCCATCAACGGCGATGATGTAGTCGCCGGCCTTCACCGACACACCAGCTTCGGTCAAAGGCGAGCGCGTCGCCTTTTCCCAGTTCTGGCCATCGTAGATTTCAGCAATCCGGAAATAGCCGCTGGCATCCGCGTCGATCTTCGCACCAAGCAGACCGCCGGGACGCCGTTCCACCTTGGGCTGGTCGCCTTGCTGCACGTAGATGTGGCCCGAGTTCACCTCGCCAACCAGTTCCTGCAACACATAGTCCAGATCCTGTCGACTGGAGACGTAGGGAATCAAGGCCGCATAGCGATCGCGTACTGCATTCCATCGTTCGATGCCGCCATGCACGCCAGGATCGTAGAACCAGTCGCGAAGAATGCGCCAGGCGTCGGAGAATTCCTGCTTCCACTCCTGTTGCGGATCGACCAGCATTTGCATCTGGCTGAGATCGAGCGTGGCCTTGGCGAAATCCTGGTCGGCCTTGGCATCGAGAACGGCGAACTTGTCGCGCTGTTGGGCCAGCACTTGTTTGCCTTCGCCAATCACGCTGAACCCGGTGATCCCGTGGGCGAGGGTGATTTCCTTGTCCGAATCCAGTCCGATCATGTTGAGGTCCATTTCACCCATGCCGCGACCACCGCCGGTCGCCGCAAGGTAGAACACCGCGTTGTCGCCGGCCTGCAATGACGGGTAACTGCCGGCAGGTGCCTTGAGCACCTGCACGCGACCAATCATGCCCTCGGGATCGATGCGTAAAGGTTCGGGTTTGGCTGGTTTGTCGTTCGGCTTTTTTGCGCTCAGCGTGGCATCAGGCTTGTCGCCATCGGCTTCCGGATACAGGACCGGGCCGTTGCCGGCGAGGCTGACTGCATAGATGCGGGTCGCATTGATGTAGAGGTAGTTCTGCTCGTAGGCGCTGAATTGCAGGTTGTAGTCGCGGTTGGACAGGAAATACAGCCAGCGTCCCTTCGGATCGAAGCTCGGGCTGCTCGCGCCACTGGTCGCCTCGGTCACTGGCCACTGCTTGCCTTGTGCGATCGAGTGCAACCAGATGCGGTTCAAACCGTTGTCGTCTTCGAGCGTGTAAGCCAGCCACTGTCCATCCGGCGACCAGGTGTATTCGGTGATGTCGTCGCGATTGCCGGTGTCGATGTCGCTGGTGTTGCCGCTGGCGACATTGACCACGCGCAAGCGGTGCAGCTTGTCGGCATAGGCGATGTGCTTGCCGTCCGGCGCGAAGTTCAGAGGAAAACGCCAAATGCCGCCATCACGCGTCAATTGCTGTGCTTCGCCACCAGCGACCGGTCGAATCCAGATTTCGTATTCGCCGCTTGCATCGGAAAGATACGCGACCGTTTTCGCATCCGGCGACAAGGTGACGCCAATTTCGCGCGCCGAAGGCGTCAACGACAGGTTGCGCGCTTCCTTGCGTGGAATGTCGTAGCGGAACAGATCGCCACGGGCGCCAAACAGGATCGTCTTGCCCGCGGCATCGACATCGAACGACTCCACTTGAGCAGCCACGTTTTTCCATTGCGGCACGGTCTGCGCAAAGTCGCCGCTGACCCGGATCGACACCTGCGCGGCCTGTTGCGTCTTCGGATCGAAACGCCAGATCGTGCCGCCGTTTTCGAACACGATTACGTCTTTGCCGGCGCTGGGCCAGAGCACGTCGAAATCGGTGAAGTGGGTGAGCTGTTTCGCTTCACCGCCATTTGGCGACATCGAAAACAGGTTGACCGTGTAGTTGCGATCCGACGTGAAGTAGATGGTGTCGCCGACCCACACCGGCTGGTTATCGCTGGCGGGGTTGTCGGTCAGCTGCTTGCTGGTATTGGCCACCAGATCGTAAGTCCAGACATCCTGCGCGCGGCCACCGCGATAGCGTTTCCAACTGCGGAAGTCGCGATCAATCGGCGTGTAGACGTAGGTGTTGCCATCTGGCGACAACATGCCGCCACCGGTTTCCGGCACGGCCAGTGGCGTTTCCATGCCGCCTTTGAGCGGCACCAGATACGGTCGGCCACCGCGGTCATCGGTGGCAACGCGGTTGGCGCGGAACAGGATGTTCTTGCCGTCCGGCGTCCAGTCGAGCACGCGGTAATCGGTGCCGCCACGCGGCGGTTGCGCACCGACATCGTTGTACCAGGTCAGTTGCCGCGGCTGGCCGCCAGCGGCGGGAATCGCATAGACCTGGCGGGTGCCGTCGTACTCGCCCGAGTATGCAACCCAGCGACAGTCGGGAGAAAATTTAGGGTACAACTCCTGGCCTTCATGGCTGGTGAGCCGGATGGCTACCCCGCCATTGGCCGCGACGGTATAGATGTCGCCGGCCTGGACGAAGGTGATCTGGTTATCGCAGATATCCGGGAAGCGCAATACGCGACTGTCGCCTGCGGGCATTCCGGCATGAGCACTGGCAACGGCGAACTGGGCCAGCAACAACGCGGCTGCCAGCGAAAAACCACGATCCATCGAACACTCCAGAGATAAAAGCAGCTGCGAAGTGTAAAGACTTGGAGCGTGCGTTCCTTGGGCCGGAAGACATGGATGCACGCCCCTGATGGGATCAGGCGTGGCGCTCCGCGACGAAGATGGCCAGCTCGCGCATCTGTGCAGCGGCTGGGCCCAGCGGTTCGATTGCGGCCAAGGCTTGTTGCGTCAGTCCGCTCAAGGCAAGGCGCGACGCGTCGAGACCGAGAATCGCGGGGTAGGTTGGTTTGTTTGCAGCGACATCTTTGCCGGCGGTCTTGCCGAGTTGCTCGCTGTCGCCTTCGATATCGAGGATGTCATCGCGAATCTGGAAGGCCAGACCGATGCAGTGGCCATAGCGATCCAGCGCGTCGAGCTTTTCGTCATCAACGCAGCCAGCGGCTTGTGCGCCCAGCCGAATCGATGCGCGGATCAGCGCGCCGGTCTTGTGTACGTGCATGCGCTCCAGCTCGCTCGCGGACAGTCGTTGCCCCACGGCAGCGAGATCAAACGCCTGGCCACCGGCCATACCCACCGAACCGCAGGCGTGAGCGAGTGTTCGCAACATGGAAACCCGAATCGAAGGGTCGACTTTGATCGCCTCGTCGTTGGCGAGCAACTCGAATGCGAGCGCCTGCAACGCATCGCCGGCAAGGATCGCCATCGCTTCGCCGAACGCGACATGGCAGGTGGGCTGACCACGGCGAAGGTCGTCGTTGTCCATCGCTGGCAGGTCGTCGTGGATCAGCGAATAGGCGTGGATCATTTCGACCGCTGCTGCCACCGCGTCGAGGCGCGTCAAAGGTGCCGAAAATGCCAAGCCAGTCGCGTAGACCAGCAAGGGCCGCAAGCGTTTGCCGCCACCGAGTACGGAATAGCGCATCGCCCGATGCAGTTCGGTTGGTGGCTGCGTTTCATCCGGTAGCGCCGCCGCGAGCGCATCGTCGGAGCGCGCCGATAGCGCGATCAGTTCCGCGGACAGTTCGGGCATTGACGCGTCTGTAAACCGCGCGCCAACCGTCACGGCAATTGCGTGGGATAGTCGCGCGCCGAAGCCGGGTCAGCCGGATCGGTCAGCAATTTCACGCGCAGTTCGGCTTGTTCGAGCGCGGTCTGGCATTCGCGATAGAGGCTGATGCCGCGCTCGAACGACTTCAGCGAATCATCGAGGCCGAGATCGCCCTGTTCCATCTTCGCTACCAATTGCTCGAGCTCGTCCAGCGATTGCTCGAACTGGGCGACCTGACCGGGTTTTTCGGAACTACTTGTTTCGACTTGCTTGACCATGCCTGTCACGTTAGCGAGCGCATACGAGCCATGCAAGCGTAGCGGGATGCTCCGAACAAATCCGCACAGGCGTCACCGATCTGTCTGCTCGCAGATCAATACGCCTCGCTGACGACAGACTGGTCGTCTTTCGAGTCGCCGCAACGCGAAGCTGCGGCCAGGCAGATCGGACCCAATATTCTGAATCCAACCGACGCGGCAATGCTCGGAAGGCCCCCGGAACTGCGCGCGCGTTGTCCGGGCGGCCAGTCTGGCACAGGCCATTCGCCGAGCTCCATTTTGCTGTCGATGGTGATCGCGTGTGATGCGCTGCGGCGCAGTCGAGCAGCAATACCAGCGGCGGGAGATGACGCGATGGCATCGGAAGTTGGTATGGATGGGATGCGGCAGTGTAGGCAATATGGGCGATTGCGCCGACTGTAGGAAGTCACAGCTTGCGCATTTCAGCAGTCACCGCGCAGGTAACGTTCACTCGCGGCGCGGCACCATTCCATCCACCCATGACGACAAGCTTTCGACGTTTCGAGCGTATGGGCCTGCACGATTCGCGCTACTCCATCGCAACCGAGGAATCATCATGAAAAGACAAAATCTGCATTTTGCGATCATCGCCGGCCTGGCAATGGCTGCGTCCATTGCTGGCTGTACGCCCGACCAGAAGGGCAATACGCCAGCCGCACCTGCGCCTATGGCAGCCGAACCGGTCGCGCCTGCACCACCGCCCGTGGTGTCCGCGCCTGCGGAAATTCCGGCTGGGCACGCGGTTGTCAGCCTGCAGTCTGTAGCCGACATGAAGGTGTCCGGCGACCTGACCCTGACCGCCGAGGCCGGCGGCGTCCACATCAGCGGCACCATCAATGGCTTGACTCCCGGCACCCAGCATGGATTTCATATCCATGAAACCGGCGATTGCAGCGCAGCCGACTTCAAGAGTGCCGGCGGCCACTTCAATCCCTCCAACATGCAACACGGCAATCCGAGCTCGGACATGCACCACGCCGGCGACATGATGAACCTGGCCGTCAACGACAGCGGCAGTGCGACGCTTGATGTGACGGTGCCAGGCGTGACGCTTGGCGATGGCGGCACCGACGACGTGATGAGCCGCGCGATCGTCATCCACGCGGGACCCGATGACTACACCTCGCAGCCGGCAGGTGATTCCGGCAGCCGCATCGCTTGTGGCGTGATTGCAAAGTAGCCAACACGAACTACACGCGGTGAAACTCGGGCCGGCGTCAGCGCTTCCAGCGCAGGCATTGGCCTTTTTCTGTCCAGAGTGACTGCGCAGTCGCCGAAAGCCAGCGTTCGCCGACAGCAAGCACGTTGCCCTCCGCGTCGGTGATGATCGGCATCCGGTCACGTTGCCACGGCGGGATCGCGTGCTGCTGGTACAGGTCGCGCAGCGAGCGATGGAAGGTTTCTCCAGCAAGCCGGATGCGCTCGCCGCCGCGTCGGAAGCCGACGCGCCATTCCTCGCCCTCTGAGCTTGCAACGTCACCTTCGAGCGACAGCACGCCGAGATCGGCCGGAAGCGCGACGGCGCTGCCATCGAATGTAGTCGACCAGTTCGGCGGGATCGCCTGCAAAGGCTCCATCGCGTGAAGCAGCTCTCGATAGCGGCGCAGTTCCGCACCACGCCAGCGAATCAAGGGGCAACTCTCCGGGGCCGCTGTCAGCATTTGGCGCGTGAGTTCCACGGCTTGCACGTGGGTGGGTTGCGGCAAGTCCAATCGACGTAACCACAAGCGCAGCACACCATCGCGTATGGCGTCGTCGAGATTCAACCATCCATCGATGCACAAGGTCGAAAGTTCTTGGCCAACCAATCTTGATGTCGCTTGCACAATTTCCTTGTCGAGAAATGCAGAGACTGAGCGCTGCCACTCCGCACCACGTGCAATCACGGCATCGCATTGCGGCCAACGCTCACGCAGCAGCGGCAGCACGCGATGGCGCAGATAGTTGCGGTCGAGTTTCTGGTCGGTGTTGGATGGATCGTCAATCCACCTGAGTTGGTGGCAATTCGCATAGTCGGCCAGCGCGGTTCGTGGCACGTCAAGCAAAGGTCGCCAAAGCCAGCCGGTGGCAAGCGGACGCCACGCGCGCATGGCACCAAGTCCATCGGTGCCGGCGCCACGCAACAACTTCAACAGCAAAGTTTCGACCTGATCGTCGCGATGATGGGCGAGGGTGAGGATTTCGCCTTCGCGCAACTCGTCTGCCCACGCGGCATAGCGCGCCGCTCGTGCAGCGGCCTCCGGCCCGATGCCATCGTTTCGTTCGACCTGCACTGACAGAACCGTGCAGGGAACATCCAGTGCTGTTGCCATCGCGACGGCTTGCAAGGCCCACTCGGCGCTCTGCGAGTGCAGTCCATGATCGACGTGAACGGCCCGCAAGCCACGTTCGCGCGCTTGCTTCGATCCCGCCAATACATGCAGCAGCACGGTGGAATCGCTGCCACCGCTCAATCCGACCGCAATCGGTCCCGTTTCAGCGGCTTCCAGTGCGGCAGCAAGACGGGCCTCGATCGACAATGGGTTCATTGTCTCAGCGCCTGCGATGTCCCAGTCTCAATTCCAGGAACAGACGATCTTTCCGCACTGGCCCGCTTCCATCAAGTCGAAACCCTTCTGGAAATCGTCGATATGGATCTGATGGGTCAGCGCCTTCTGCAGCGGAAAACCGGTCAACACCATCTGGGTCATCTTGTACCAGGTCTCATACATGCGCCGACCGTAGATGCCGTGAAGCACCAGTCCCTTGAAGATCACCTTGTTCCAGTCGATGCCCGCGCCCTTGGGCATGATTCCCAGCATCGCGATCTTGCCGCCGTGATACATGTTGTCGAGCATGTCGGCGAATGCGCGCGGGTTGCCGGACATTTCCAGGCCGACATCGAAACCATCGATGTGCAGGTCCTTCACCACATCGTTGAGTGACTGCTTGGATACATTCACCACCCGCGTCGCGCCCATGTCGGCAGCGAGCTTGAGGCGATAGTCGTTGACGTCGGTGACAACCACGTTTCGCGCACCGACATGCTTGCAGATGCCAGCGGCAATCACGCCGATCGGTCCGGCGCCGGTGATCAGCACGTCTTCGCCGATCAGGTCGAACTCCAGTGCGCAATGGGTGGCGTTGCCGTAGGGATCGAAGAACGCGGCGAGTTCGGAAGGAATCTGGTCCGGAATCGGCCACAAGTTCGACGACGGCATCGCGATGTATTCGGCGAACGCGCCATTGCGATTGACGCCAATGCCGGTCGTGTTCGGACACAGGTGCTGGCGACCAGCGCGGCAGTTGCGGCAGACACCACAGACGATATGGCCTTCCGCCGAAACGCGCTGGCCGATCTCGTAGCCGCGCACGCCTGGACCAATCTCGACGATGCGCCCAACGAATTCATGGCCAATCACCAAACCCGGCTTGATCGTGTTCTGACTCCACTCGTCCCACAGGTAGATGTGCAGGTCGGTGCCGCAGATCGCGGTCTTTTCCAGCTTGATCAGCACATCGTTCGGGCCGATCTCCGGCATCGGGACGTCTTCCATCCAGATGCCCTTGGCGGCTTCACGTTTGACCAGTGCTTTCATGGCGATGCTCGCAGTGCGGGGAGGGCGACATTATAGGTTCCCGAAACCCCGAGCAGGCTTGGAATTCCACCGAACAGTTCACAGTTCGCGGCCCGCTGTACAATGCCCCGTCTGTTTCTGGTCGCTGGCCATATCCCGCACGGTTGAGCGTGATCAAATTGATTGTTGCGTGGCCCCGATTTTTCGACTCCCTAGTTCACCAATCAGAGGTTTCCGATGAACAAGTTGCTCCTTTCTGTATCCATTGCCTTGATCTGCGCCGGTAGCGCCCACGCTGCCTCGCTGACGAAGTCTTCCGTTGTTGCTCCCAAGGCCGATGCGCCAGCGGCTGCGTGCCCGAGTGGCCCTGGCTTCCTGACCTACAACACGGACTGCACGCCTGTTGGCGGCACGGTGGCTTGTGCGGATCAGTTAACTCCGCAAACGACCAATGACAATAGCTACTACCGGCGTTACGTGCTCAGCCCAACCAGCCCACCGAACGTACAGGTTTCGACGGTCCGTCTTGGCATTGAAGCGGCTTCTGGCGCGCCAACCGGGCTGATGGTCAAGCTCTATACGATCGCAAATGGTGCGCCGCTCACTTTGGCAAATCTGACCCCTATCGGTTCGGCGCCGATTCCGGCGACCGCCGGTCAGGCACTGGCTGAAGTCGTCGTAAACATTTCACCCGCCGCGGTCGTGGATACCCCCGCTACCAAGAACATCGTGGTCGAGCTTTTCCAGCCAGATTATGCGGGCGCGACTCCAGCTACGGCTGTCTTTTTCGGCTCCAATGCAACGGGTGCCGGCATTACCTACCTTCGTTCCACGGAGTGCGCGCTCGATGAGCCGACGGATATCGCCAGCATCGGCTTCGCGAACGTCAAGATCATCGCCTCACTGGCCGGTGCTGGCTTGCCGGTTGAGCTGCAGGACTACAAGGTCGACTGACTTTTTCGCACATCGCTGTGCTGTGACAAAACGCCCCGTTCTCGGGGCGTTTGTTTTTGTACGCTGGCCACTGCCAACCCTCTGATCTTCGTCACTTGGGGCCTGCGCCGCGAGTAGACATGACTGCCGGCGGCCCCCTTGGAGAATGCCGTTGCGTAGATTGCTGGTTGCTTCCATCCTGTTTGCCTGTGCCGCTCCCGCCACTGTGATCGAAGGCATGTGGCAACCCGCCCAGTTGCCGTCGATTGCAACCGAGTTGAAGGAGCAGGGCCTCAAGCTTGATCCATCCCGGTTGACCGACCTGACCGGCCCGACCATGGGCGCGGTGATCAGCCTTGGCTTTTGCACGGCGTCGTTCGTGTCGCCGCAGGGTTTGATCGTTACCAACCACCATTGCGCGTATGGCGCGATCCAGTACAACTCGAGGGACAAGCGCAACCTGATCCGCGATGGGTTTCTTGCCAAGTCGATGGCGGAGGAGTTACCCGGCGACCCGAACCTGCGCGTTTACGTAACCGAAGAAATTCGTGACGTGACCGACCAGATCCGCACGAAGATCACGCCTGGCAGTGGCGGCGTTGCGCTCTACGACGCCATCGACAAGGCCGAGAAGAAACTGGTCGCTGCATGTGAAAAGCCGGGCAACCTGCGCTGCAATGTCGCGTCTTTTTACGGCGGCGCGAGTTACCAGCTGATCCGTCAGCGCGAGATCAAGGATGTGCGCCTGGTCTACGCGCCGCCCGATTCCATCGGCAAGTTTGGTGGCGATGTCGATAACTGGATGTGGCCACGCCACACCGGCGATTTCAGTTTCCTGCGCGCTTAGGTCGCGAAGAACGGCAAGTCGGCGACGTATTCGAAAGACAACGTACCGTTCAAGCCGAAATACCACTTGCCGGTCCACGCCAACGGTGACGTCGACGGCGACTACGTGATGGTCGCAGGCTGTCCCGACCGCACCAATCGCTATCGACTGGCCGAAGAAATGGCGTCGGCCATCGACTGGAGCTACCCGAATTCGATTCGTGGCAACACCGATGTGCTGGCTATCATCAATGCCGCTGGCAAGAAGGATCCGGCGGTCGCCGTGAAATACGCTGACGCCGTAGCCAGCTACAACAACGGCCTGAAGAACTACGGCGGACAGCTCGAAGGTCTCGCCAGCGCCCAGGCACTCAAGCAGAAACAGGCCGAAGCGAAAGCCCTGCAAAGTTTCCGTGCCAGCGGTGACGACAGCGCCTTGAACGACGACGTTGCCGCATTGCGCACGCTCATTGCCCAGAGGGCCAGCACCCGCGAACGCGACTACCTGCTTGGACAACTGGCACGAACCAACCTCTACAGCGCGGCGTACAACTTCTATCGCGTCGCTATTGAACGCGCCAAGCCGGACCTTGATCGCGAGTCCGGCTTCCAGCAACGCGACGAAATCTGCATCGAAGGTCGACTGAAGCAGATGGCGCGTCGTGGTGATCCCGTCGTCGACGCGCAGTTGATGAATGACTT
>JBATAQ010000198.1:0-15141 GCA_049661925.1 Dokdonella sp. | reverse complement strand
ACTGATCCAGCGCGCTGGTGTCGGACAGGATCACGCTGTCGCCGACCTTGAGGCCTGCGCGTACTTCAATGAGATTCACCGAGCTTCGACCCAGTTGCACTGGCACGCGCGTGGCGGTGTCGCCGGTAGCATCAATGCGGAACAAGCGCTGCTCCGAATCGGGTTGGCCGAAAGCGGGTCGGCCCATGTAGAGCACGTCAGCCAAGCGTTCGATCTCGATGGTGCCGTCGACCGAAAGGTCAGGTCGCGCGCCCGGCGGCAGCTTGCCGACCAGATCGACATCGACCTGCACCGTGCCGTTCTGCACGGCAGGGTCGACGCGCAACACTTTGCCTTCGACGATGCCGTTTCGGGTATCGACCTTCACCGGCTGGCCGAGCGCGACGTCCTTGGCTTGGGTTTCGGCGATGCGAAGTTCCGCAATCAAGTCACCCGGTTTGGCGACGCGGGCGAGATTGCCGCCGGCTGCCACTTGCTGGCCTTCCTCGACCGGAACCTGTTGCAGGATGCCGGCAATACCGGCCCGTACTTTCAGCGCATCGGCCTGGCGCTGGCGCAGATCGAGCGTGTTGACGAGCTGGTCAAGTCGCGCCTGCTCGGCAGCGACTTGTGCGCTGATGTTGCGCTTGAATTCCGCGACGCGCTGCTGCTCGATGCTGACCCGATACTTGAGCTGGTCGAGCACGACCAGGCTCTTCTTGTATTGCACGGCCGGGATGATGCCTTTCTCGGCGACCACTTTTTCAGACTCGGCCTGCATGCGCGCGGTTTCGAAATCGGTGCTGGCCTGGGCCAAGCCCGATTGCTGGTCGAGCAGGCGCGATTTCAGGTCGGTACGCTTGGCCGCGAGGTCGGATTTGGATGCTGTCAACGCCGATTTCGCGGCGAGCAGCTGATCATCGACTTCGGGGTTGCCCAGTTCGAGGATCACCGTGTCAGCTTCGACAGCGGCGCCGGGCTTGACCAGGATGCGTTCAACCCGCGCCGAGGTTTCCGCCGATATCCAGCGAATTTCCTTCGGCACCAGGGTTCCCGGCCCGCGTACTTCGCGCAGCAGTTCGCCACGCTTGACGGTGCCGAGCAGCACGCTGCTGCGTTCGACACCGGGCAGGGCCGGCCCCAGCATCGAAAAGCCAATGACGGCGGCAATGACGAGAACGACGGCGACCGCGCCAGCAATGATCTGGCGGCGGCGTTTTTTCTTCTTGAGGTCGGGGCGAGCGATATCCATGCGGTGATGATCGCAAGTGTCGTGCCAAACGGTGACGTCTCGTTAAATCAAGCACTTGCGCCCAGCGGCCTGTGCCGAACGTCCGCCCACGTAAGGTTCACTGTCCGTTTTCGTACGGCAGGACTGCGAAGGGCGAACACCGCTAACTGGGTTACCATCGCAACCCTTTTTCGCAACGGTGCCCCGCATGATCCGCAGCATGACGGCTTTCGCCAGCGCCGAACGCGAGGCGGCATTTGGAACGCTGGCCATAGAGCTGCGTTCGGTCAATCACCGTTATCTCGAACTCGGCCTGCGCCTGCCCGAAGAATTGCGCGCGCTGGAACCGTCGATCCGTGAACGCGTGGCCGCGAAAATCAGTCGCGGCAAGGTCGATCTTGGCCTGCGCTACAAACCCGCCGGCGGCAGCAAGGCAATGGTGCTCGACGATGCGGCAGTCGATCGGCTTGCCGATGCGGCGACGCGACTGACTGCGAAATTTCCGTCGATGCGCGTGGATTTCACGTCCCTGTTGCTCGTCCCGGGCGTGATCGTGCAGGACGAAATCGATCAGGATGCGCTGCGCGATGCCGCGCTGGCCGTGGTCGATGAAGGCATCAATGACATGGTCGCCGCGCGCGAACGCGAAGGCGAAAAGCTGGCCGGATTCCTGCGCGAACGGTTAGACGGCATCGCCGCCATCTGCGTCACCGTGCGCGGCTGGTTGCCGGAAATCCGCACCGCCCTGCGCGAGCGCATGGACACGCGACTGGCTGATCTGAAGCAACCACTCGATCCGGGTCGGCTGGAACAGGAAGTCGTTCTGCAATCGCAGCGCATTGATGTCGATGAGGAACTGGACCGACTCACCGCGCACATCGCCGAAGCGCATCGCATCCTTGGTCTCAAGGAAGCGGTCGGCCGACGCCTCGATTTCCTGATGCAGGAATTCAATCGTGAATCCAATACCCTGGGCTCCAAATCCATCGACTCGCGCACCACCCAAGCCGCAGTCGAACTGAAAGTGCTGATCGAGCAGATGCGCGAACAAGTGCAGAACCTGGAGTAGGGCTACCTAAGCCCTGCAGACACATGGCGCAGTAGCGAGGCCAAAAAGCGTGAGCACAAAGGAAAAAGCGCGGCAATTGACGTTGATGGTGTCGTCCACCGTCTACGGCATCGAAGAGCTATTGGAGAAAATCTACGCCACGCTCACGGCTTTTGGCTATGAGGTTTGGATGTCGCACAAGGGCACGCTACCCGTAAGCTCCACGCGCACGACGTTTGAGAACTGCCTGCACGGGGTTAAACAATGCGACCTGTTTCTCAGCCTGATCACGCCGCATTACGGCTCTGGCGTGGCGGGCAAGGGCCAAATGTCCATCACCCACCAGGAACTGATCAAGGCCATCGAGCTGAACAAGCCGCGCTGGATATTGGCGCATGACCAGGTGGTGTTTGCACGCACGCTGCTCATGAAATTGGGACATGACACTGCGGCCAAGCGTGCTTGACTGGCGCTGAAAAAGAACAATGTTATCGACGACTTGCGTGTCATCGACATGTACGAAGCCGCAATTCGCCACGACGTGCAGATGCCGGACCGCAAAGGCAATTGGGTGCAGAAGTTCATGAACCCTGATGACGCTCTGCTTTATGCGTCGTCACAGTTTTTTCGCTACCAAGAGGCGGAAAGTTTCGTGGCCGAGCATCTTCGTGACCCTGAAGGCGTGGCTCGCAAGCTCAAGGAATGGAAGCAGCCATGATGAGCGACGTGTTGCTGCGGCAGATTGCCAAGGGCGAGGGCGTGCATTCCGAGTTCCGGCGTGGGCTGGACAACTTGGAGTCATTGGCCGAAGTGGTGTGCTCTTTTCTGAACACGCAGGGTGGCACGATCTTCTGCGGCATTGGTGAGGATGGGCAGGTGACCGGGCTGTCGCCGGCTGAGCAAGACCCGCAGCGCGGTCACGGCCTTCATCGGGCCTTGGCCAACAAGTTGACGCCTTCGGTCTTGTTCACAGTGAGCGTGGACGATCTGGATGGCAAGGCGGTGCTGACCATCGAAGTGCCAGAAGGCAAGGATCGGCCTTATGTATGTGATGGCCGCGTCTTCGTGCGCGCGGGTGCTCATACGCAAGTGGCCGATGCGTCGGCACTACGCAACATGGTGCAGACCAAGGCGGTAAGTGTTGAACGCTGGGAGCGACGGCCATCCATGGCGATGGAAGATGACGACCTCGACCGCGAGGAAGTGCAAGCCATGGTGAGTGAGGCCGGCGAGCGACATCGCTTTGTAACGCCCGACGACGACGAAGCAGTGCTGGCCGAACTGGGGCTGTCGGGTGCCCGCGGTTACACGCAAGGGGCCGATGTGCTGTTCGCAGGCAACCCGGCGCTGCGCCATCCGCAGACACGCGTGCGGTTGATTCGCTACGCGGCGGGCAAGACGGCGAACGAGTATTTGGATGACCGGCAGTTGCGAGGTCCGTTGGTTCGTGTGTTCAATCAGGCCTTCGACTGGCTTCGCGGGCAACTACCGATAGAGCAGCGATTCGAATCTGACTCCAAGTCGCCCTTGGCGCGTCAAGCACGCATGGCGTACCCCGAGGCTGCAGTGCGGGAGGGCTTAGTGAATGCGTTCGCCCACCGTGACTACGCCGGCTTCTCAGGCGGACTGACGGTGAGTGTGTACGCCGACCGCATCGAGATCTGGAATACCGGGCGTCTGCCTGAAGGATTGAAGCCGGCTGACCTACGGCACAACCACCCTCGCTGCCAGCCAACCCGGACATGGCACAGGTGCTCTATCTGCGTGGGCTGATGGAGCGCATCGGTCGCGGTACGCAAAAGATCATCCAGTCGTGCTTGGATCAAGGGCTCCGCCCACCACAATGGAAAGATGAAGAGACAGGTGTGACGCTCACGCTGTGGGGACCTGGCGGTGGGCAAGTTGAGCTGGGGTCGCTCAACGCGCGCCAACAGGCGTATTTGGAGGCGATGAACATCAACGAGCGCATCCGACCGGTGGATTATCGCGAGCGTTTTGCGTCCACGGTGTCCGAACGCCAAGCGCGTCGCGACGTGGTGACGATGGAAGAATTGGGTCTGCTGCGCGTAGAGGGGGCAGGTGCTGCTACCACATATGTGCGGACGAACCAGACATGATCATCGTCAATCCGGACAATAACCGGACATCGGCGATCGTAGTGCTGAGGCGTCCAGTTGCTATCGCCGAGACTAGTGATTTGATTTCATAGAAATTTTCAGGCTAAGAAGGTGGTGGTGACTTGGGTGTGCTAATTGGAGCCGGACATCTTCCGGACATGACTGCATCTGAGCCGAAGTCAAATCCACTGTAACGTCATCATTCGATGTGGACCGTATCTGGATGCAGGTACGAAGGTATGCGAGCAAGCGTTTGGACAATCTGTGGACTGAGCATGCCACCCAAATCGCGACACGGATTGGAGCAACTGCCAAGAAGATCAGTCGTCCTGGCTTTGCTTCGCGGCTGATACATTAGTCAACTGATGAACTTTGCCCGCGTCAGGCGGTTTAGGCTGCGCGGCTCGATTCTGGCACCGTGTGGTTTTTGGAATAGTTCGCTTCGGTACCGGTGATATTCGCCGGGTTTGAATTTGGGGAAGTACTTTTGTCGGGAACGCTTTACATCATCGCGGCGCCATCAGGAGCAGGCAAAACCAGCCTGGTCAAAGCGTTGCTTGAGCGTGAACCGGGCATCACGCTGTCCGTGTCGTACACCTCGCGCTCGCCGCGACAAGGCGAGGAAGACGGCAAGCACTATCACTTCGTCAATCGCGCCGTGTTCGAGCGCATGGTCGCAACCAACCAGTTCTACGAATCGGCCAACGTGCACGGTGACTACAAGGGCACCGCACGTGCCGCCGTGGAACCAGTGCTTGCTGCCGGCGGCGACGTTTTGCTGGAAATCGACTGGCAGGGTGCGCAGCAAGTTCGCGCGCTGTGTCCGGATGCGCTGAGCATTTTCATCCTGCCGCCGTCGCGAGCGGAACTGGAGCGTCGATTGCGCAATCGCGCGTCCGATGGCGAAGAGCAGATCAAGCGTCGACTCGCTGATTCACGCACTGAAATCGCCCGCGCCGGCGACTTCGATTACCTGGTCATCAACGACGATTTCGCGACCGCGTTGGCCGACCTGCGCGGCATCGTCCAGAGCCAGCGATTGCGTACTGACGCGCAGATGTTGCGGCACCGTTCCTTGCTGAACGATCTTCTCAAGCCTGGCTGATTCCAGCGGAGCGATAACGGGCTGCCTGCTAGACTCCGCGCCGATGACGAACCCCAACCACACGCCGGCAAGCGCTGGCGACAACGCCTTGGTCCGCATTCATGGCCTGCATACCAGGTTTGGCGAGCGCATTATTTTCGACGACATCGACCTCGACATCGAGCGCGGCAAGATCACCGCGATCATGGGCCCCAGCGGATGCGGTAAAACCACCTTGCTACGCCACATCACCGGCCAGATGTCGCCCGATAGTGGCGAGCTTGTGGTGGATGGGGAGAACGTGGTCCGGCTTGGCCGAAACGACCTCTTCGAGCTGCGCGAACGTATTGGCTACCTGTTCCAGAATTCAGCCCTGCTGACTGATTTTGATGTGTACGAGAACATCGCTTTTCCGTTGCGCCAGCATCTGAAGCTGCCCGAGGAACTGATCCGCAACATCGTGCTGACCAAGCTCGAAGGCGTCGGTCTGCGCGGCGCAGCACGATTGATGCCGAGCGAACTTTCCGGCGGCATGGCGCGGCGCGTGGCGCTGGCACGCGCGATCGTGCGCGACCCGATGTTGGTGATCTACGACGAACCCTTCGTTGGCCTTGATCCTGTTTCGCTTAACCAGATCGTCACTTTGATCCGAACGCTCAATGACACGCTTGGTATCACCAGCATTGTCGTCGCGCATGAAATCGCTGCCGTGCAACGCGTCGCTGACCACGTGGTGCTGCTTGCGCGTGGCAAGGTGGTGGCGCAAGGCACTCCGGCGCAACTGGCCAAAGGCGAATCGGACTGGACCCGCCAGTTCTTTGGCGGCGAGCCCGATGGTCCTGTGCCGTTCCATTATCCAGCCCCGGATTATGCGAGCGATCTCGGGTTTAGGGATGCTCTGACTAACCAGGCGCAAACGGCATGATGTCAGAAAGGTTCTCCGGGTGGTGTGCGTGGCGCAGTGCAGGCTGGCCGCCTGGACAAGCCGCGCGCGACGGGCAGAGAGCCTCTCTGGCATCACCCCGTCATTTAAATCAATCAGTTGGGGCCGCAACGTCTGCGCGCAGCTCTGCGTTGCGACGGCTCAGCAGACGGCCAGTCTGCCATCGCCGCCGCGCCTTGACCCCCGATCGGGTCAAGGGCAGGTTCTGCACGCAGACGTTGCGGTGCCAACTGTGCCTGGCTAGTCAGAACATCCCTGGCGAGGCCGTGCGATGAGCACCAACAAGGCGCCGTCGGCATTGATGGCCGGCATTGCGCAGGTCGGGGCCTGCGGCCTGTTTTTCTTCTCGATCCTGGCCGCGGTTCCACGCAGCCTCACCTATTTCGCGCAGACCGTGAAGCAGGTCTGGTTCGTCGGCGCGATGAGCCTGATCATCATCATGACCTGCGGTCTGTTCGTCGGCATGGTGCTGGCCTTGCAGCTTTACTACGTGCTGTCGATCTTTGGTGGCACAAGTGCACTCGGCACCGTCGTCGCGCTCTCGTTGTTTCGCGAACTCGGGCCAGTTGTCACCGCGCTGTTGTTTGCCGGCCGTGCGGGAACGTCGATCACCGCCGAAATCGGTCTGATGCGCGCCACCGACCAGCTTTCCGCAATGGAAATGATGGCGGTCGATCCGCTCGCCTACGTGGTCGCGCCGCGTTTCCTCGCCGGCTTGATTGCGATGCCGCTGCTGGCCTGCGTGTTCAACGCCATGGGTGTTTTTGGCGCGCACCTGGTCGGCGTGACCTGGCTGGGTCTGGACAACGGCACGTTCTGGTCGAACATGACATCCAGCGTTGAAGTCTGGAAGGATGTCATCAACGGCGTCTGGAAGAGTGTCGCCTTCGGCGCGGTCATTACCTTGATCGCCGCGTTCCAGGGCTACACCACGGCACCGACCAGCGAAGGCGTTGCCTATGCGACCACCCGCACCGTCGTGCAGTCGTCGATCGTGGTGCTGGCGCTGGACTTCGTGATGACCGCATTCCTCATGTAGCGACGTCGCCCGCCGCCTCAATTTCGCATTATTTTTTCCTGCTTGATCGTTACACAACGGACTATCACCATGGCTCAGCAACGTTCCTTCCAGCTCGGCACCGGCCTGTTCATCCTGCTCGGTTTCGCGGCGCTCGCTTACCTTGCGACCCAGACCACCAGCATCGCCAATTTCCGCCAGGGCGACAGCTATACCTTGCAGGCCAGCTTCAGCAACATCGGCCAGCTCAAACTGGGCGCACCGGTGAAAATGGCGGGCGTGCGCATTGGCTCGGTAAGTGCCATCGACCTCGATCCGGTCAAGCTCGATGCCACGGTGAAGCTGGCGGTGTCGAATCGATTCAACACGCTGCCGGATGATTCGGCAGCGGCAATATTCACCAGCGGTTTATTGGGAGATCAGTACGTTGCGATCCAGACTGGCGGCTCGCCCGAGGTTTTCAAGGACGGCGATGAGTTCATCCTGACCCAGTCGTCGATGCAGCTTGAAGACCTGATTGGCAAGTTCCTCGCCGGCAGTGGCGGATCGAGTTCCAGTAAAAGCGATGCGGCAACGCCCGACAGCTCCACGCCCGAACCTGCTGCGAACAATCCGAAGCAACCCTGATTCAACGCCTTCCGACCGGAGAAAAGCCGATGCGCAAATTCCTGACTTTGCCCCTGATGACGATGGCCTTCGCGCTGACCAGCCTGGTTGCCGTGCCGGTCATGGCTGCTGATCGAACGCCGGATCAGATTGCACAGTCCATCGTCGATGAACTGGGTGCGACCATCGAAGGCCATCGCGACGAATTGCAGACTGATCGTGGCAAGTTGATTGATGTGATCGACGACGTGTTCCTGCCGCACTTCGATCTCGACTACGCCACCATCCTGGTGCTCGGCCAGAATGCGAAGACGGCGACGCCTGACCAGCGTTCGCGCTTTGCCAAGGCGTTCTACAACTCGCTGACGCGAAAGTATGCCGAGGGCTTGCTCAACTTTTCGCGCGGTGCCGTCAAGGTGCTGCCATCGCGTGGTGAGCTCAACAGCAAGCGCACCATTATTCGCACCCAGATCACTCTCGACGACGGCAAGTTGGCGTCGGTGGACTTCGCGTTCCGCAAGGGTAGTGCGGGTGCATGGAAGGCTTACGACGTGATCATCGAAGGCATTTCCTACATCACCAACTATCGCAACCAGGTCGATGCCGAGATTCAGAAATCCGGCATCGAAGCGCTGATCAAGCGGCTTGGAACGCAGGGCGACGAGGCACTTCAGTCGATGGACAAGGACCAGAAGGGTTGAATCGCGACCCTGCCGCCACGGTCGCGGTCGCCGATGACGGCGTACTGCGATTGAACGGTCATATTGGCTACGCCAATGCCGATGCCTTGTTGCCAGTGGGCCGCAAGGCGCTGGCAGATGGCAGGGTGACACAGGTCGACCTGGCAGGCTTGAAATCGTCCGACAGCGCGACCTTGGCAATGTTGCTGGCTTGGGCAGCGGAGGCCGCGCGCGGCAAGCATCGCTTGGTCATGTCGGGCGCACCGGACGGCTTGCGCGCATTGGCGCGACTGGCCAACGTGGAAGCGCTACTTCAGTTGTCCTGAATCAGCCGTTACGGAATCAAACCTGCTGTAGAGGTTTCACAGCGGCGGCCAGTTCGAATAGAACCCGTCCCAATTGAACTTTGCCAAATCGAACTCGCCGGCCATTCAGAACGACCGTACTGATGCGAATCGGTGACGCGCCTCAGCGAGCCGGCGGTTGCTTGGCCTTCTGCGCCTTCTCGTACTGACGTTGCTCCTCCAGCAGCGCATCGACATCGATGTCGTCGCCGTCTACGCCCTGACCCTGCATGGTTTCGATCACGCTCGCCGGTGGCTGGCCTTCGTAGATCGTGTACAGGCGACGCTGCCGATATGCGTCACGCAGGAACACATACGGGTCGTAGTTGCCTTCCAGCATTGCCTCGGCGTCGAGTCCGCTGGCCCGGAGCGTGATCAGGTAGAACGCGCTAGGCAGGAATTCGGCGTTGTACTTGAAATCATGGTTGCGCGCGTACCAGGCCAGCGGCCCGAAATAGCTGTCCACGGGCAAGCGAAAAAAATCTCGACCTGTTGTTGGACCAAACATCGGCAAAACCAGATACGGGCCTTCCGGCAGGCCCCAGCGTGCCAGGGTGACGCCGAAGTCAGTTTCGCTGGGCGGCATTCGCATGTTGCTGGCTGGATCCAGGAAACCCAGGAAACCGACCGTCGTGTTGACTGCGAAGCGGCCGGTGTTGCGCAGTGCCAGCCCCGCCTTTCCCTGCAGCACGTCGTTGACGATCGTGATTGGCATGCGCACGTTCGAGAAGAAATTGCTGATCACCCGGCGTGCGTTCTGGGTAGTGAAGGTCTTGTAGGCGACTGCTGCCGGACGGACCGCGATCTTGTCGACGGTGTCGTTGAACGCGTACATTCGCCGGTTGAATGACTCATAGGGATCGTCGGTGCGAGGCGGCGCGATGGTGGCGCAGCCAACCATGCCGAGCAGCAACAGGACGGAAATCAGGCGATAGGCGGGGTATCTAAACGGCATCAGTGGGCGTCCATGGGCGTCATTCGGTCGCAGCGATCAATATTCGCTGCTTTGTTTGCGCGGCAGTCTACCGTAGCGAGCCATCTGCTTCCGAGTGCCAACGTTGAAAGTGGTGTCGCGGTTCATGCACTGCCCGTTCCAGCGGACTTCTTTTGGACAGCGTGGCTGCGCTGCGGCTACAATTCGCACTAATTGCGCCCGTCGTCGGCGCCGATTTTTCTTTCGAGGTGTCAAAGATGGCCCGCATTACTGTTGAAGATTGTCTGCAATCGGTCGACAACCGATTCGAGTTGGTATTGATGGCGACCAAGCGTGCCCGCCAACTCGAAAAGGGTGCCGAACCGGTAATCGATCCCGAGCTGGACAAGCCGACCGTCATCGCCCTGCGCGAGATCGCAGCCGGCAAGGTCAGCATGGCGATGATCGACGAGATCGACCAGGTCAACCGCGAACGTGCAGAGCGCGAAGCGCTTGAATGGGCCGCCGCGGAAGTCGACGATGATCTCTCCAAGGGCGGCGACGACTGAGGCTTTGCCCGCGCGGCCCTGCCATCGCACAACGCCTGATGAGCACGGCCGCGTCCGACACTGACACCGCCAACACCGTCATTCCCGACGATGTGCTGGCCCTTGAAGCGCGCGTTGCGACCTACTTGGCACCCGAGCAGGTCGAGAATGTGCGTCGCGCCTATCTGGTCGGTGCGCATGTTCATCGCGATCAGACGCGCAAGAGTGGCGAGCCTTACATCACCCATCCGATCGCCGTCGCCGCGATCCTTGCCGACCTCGGCATGGATGGCGAAACCCTGCTTGCCGCGATCCTGCACGACACCCTCGAAGACACCGATCTGACCCGTGCGGAACTGGTCGCACAGTTCGGTGAAACGGTGGCCGAATTGGTCGATGGCGTAACCAAACTGGACGGGGTCAAGTTTCGTACCCGCCAGGAGGCTGCCGCCGAAAGTTTCCGCAAGATGTTGCTGGCGATGGCGCGAGACCTGCGCGTCATCCTGATCAAGCTGGCGGATCGCCTGCACAACATGCGAACGCTGGGTGCGATGGCGCCGGAGTCGCGCCGGCGCATCGCTCGCGAGACGCTGGAAATCTACGCGCCGATTGCCCACCGTCTGGGCATGAACCGGTTTCGTTCCGAATTGCAGGACCTCGGTTTTCGCGCGCTCTATCCTGATCGCTATCGGGTGATCGCAGGAAAAATCCGGAAATTGGTGGGTGACGACGACCAGACCCAGGTGCGGCAACGAATTGAGCGGGAAATTACGTCGCGGCTTGATGCGGAGGGCTTGGCACACCGTGTCATGAGTCGGGTCAAGGCACCCTACAGCGTCTACATGAAAATGTTGACAGACCAGAAGTCGTTTGCCGAGGTGATCGACGTCAATGGCTTTCGTGTGGTCGTCGATCGAGTGCGTGAGTGCTATCACGCACTCGGCGTCATCCACGCGCTCTACAAGCCGCTGGATGGTCGCTTCAAGGATTTCATCGCGCTTCCCAAGCCGAACGGCTACCAGTCCCTGCATACCGTAGTGTTCGGACCGGCTGAGAGGGCCGAGAAGGGGGGCAAGGTGATCGAGGTGCAGATCCGCACCGACGCCATGAATAACGTGGCCGAGCGTGGGATCGCCGCGCATTGGGCCTACAAGAGCGGGGTCAGCAGTGGCTCCAGCAGCGCGCAGACGCGCGCGCGTGAGTGGCTGTCGACGATGGCCGACGGCCAGAAGACCATGCCGTCGTCGCTGGAATTCATCGAGAACGTGAAGGTCGACCTGTTCCCGGATGAGGTCTACGCATTTACACCGAAAGGCCGCATCTTCGACTTGCCGCGAAATTCCACCGCGCTCGATTTCGCCTACGCGGTGCACACGCACGTCGGCGATCGTGCGGTCGCGGCGCGGGTGGATGATCGCCTGGTGCCGTTGCGAACTCGTCTGAGCAGTGGCCAGAAGGTCGAGATCATCACCGCCAAGTCAGCCATGCCATCACCGCAATGGCTGGACTGGGTCGTTTCTGGCAAGGCGCGTACCGCCATCCGCCACCATCTGAAGCGCCTGCAGCACGAGGACGCCATCGACTTCGGTCATCGCATGCTTGATCGCGCTCTTGACGCGCTCGGTGCTTCGCTGGAAGTCGTTCGCCGCCCGATTCTTGAGCAGTACCTCAGCGAGCATCGCTACAAGCGACTGGAAGAGTTGTTGTCCGACATCGCGCTTGGCAACGTCATGGCCGACAACGTCGCTCACATGCTGCTGGTTTCGCAAGGTCACCCAGAAGCCAGCAACCGCATCAGCGAAAAGATCCAGATCACCGGGAGCGAGCGTGGCGTGCTGTCGTTCGCCAACTGCTGCCATCCGGTGCCCGGTGACGAGATCATGGGTTACCTGACCACCGGCAAGGGCATCGTCGTGCACCAGATCGAGTGTCCGAACGTACCCGAGTTCCGCAAGCTGTCACAGCGTTGCGTCGAGATCGCCTGGGATCGCGACGTGGTCGGCGACTACAAGGTCGAATTGCGAATCGGCGTGGGCAACCATCCTGGCGTGCTCGCCAAAGTCGCCAGCGCCATCGCCCAGACCGGCGCGAACATCGAGAACGTCGAGTATCAGGAGCGTGACTTGATGACGGCCAACCTGGTATTCACGATCGAGGTGACCAACCGAAGGCATCTCGCCAACGTGATGCGTGGCGTGCGTCGCTTGAGCGTGGTCAATTCGGTGCACCGCCACCCGGTTTGAGCGAATGACGGCGATAGGTGTCAGTCCAGCGCATAACCGAACTGCTGGCGAAACTGGTCGGCGAATTCACGCCATGTGAAACGCTGGTTCTGGGTGCCGGGGTGTTCCACTTTCAGCGCGCCCATCAGTGATGCCATGCGGCCCACGGTTGGCCAGTCCATGCCCTTCATCATGCCGTGGATCAAACCGGCCCGGTACGCGTCGCCGCAGCCAGTCGGGTCGGACACGCGGCGTTCGTGCGCCGCCGGGATGTCGTGGCTCTTGCCGTCAGCGTGGATAACCGATCCCTTCGGCCCGCGAGTCACGATGTAGGCCTTCACCCGTTGCGCAATTTCGTCGGCGCTCCATCCGGTGCGGGTTTGCAACAACTCCGATTCGTAGTCGTTGACGGTGACGTACTGGGCCAGTTCGATGAAGGTCTTGAACTCCTCCCCATTGAACAGCGGCAGGGCTTGGCCTGGATCGAAGATGAAGGGAATGCCGAGCTCGGCAAAGCCATTGGCATGCTGCAACATCGCCTCGCGACTATCCGGAGCAACGATGCCGAAGGTGGCTCCGGCAACGTCGGCGACGTTGTTTTCGTAGCTGCGCATCATCGCGCCTGGATGGAATGCGGTGATCTGGTTGTCATCGAGATCGGTGGTGATGAACGCCTGCGCCGTGTACAGATCGTCAATCTGCTTGACGTTGTCCAGGTTCACACCGCAAGCCGTGAAGTGTTCGCGATAGGGTCCGAAGTCCTGGCCCACAGTCGCCATCGGCAGTGGATCGGCACCGAGTAATTTCAGGTTGTAGGCGATATTGCCGGCACAGCCGCCGAACTCGCGACGCATCCTCGGCACCAGGAAGGCGACATTAAGAATGTGCACCTTGTCCGGCAGGATGTGGTTCTTGAACTGGTCCGGGAACACCATGATGGTGTCGTAGGCAAGCGAGCCGCAAATCAGGGCAGACATAAGTTTCCGTAAAGTTGTTCGGGGAATATGTGGCCACCAGATAGCAGCGGCATAACCCGGCAAGTGTGCCAGAAGTTCCCGTGGTCCCGTTATTCCTGACAACGGTGGAATTGCCTGCGGCGGTTGACCAACTCCGCTGTCGTGAAGCGCCTCTGCCTACAAAAGCACGATGCATCACCGCTGCGACGTGGACACGACCCATAGGGTAGTACGCGCAATGCGGATTCCACCGCAAGCCTGTTAAAATGCCGCAATGCAGCATTTTTTCAGACTTCCCGTTTCCCATCCCATCAAGGTATCCCCATGAACAAGTTGCTCATTACTGCCGCTTTGCTGGCGGCACTTCCGGCGGTCGCCGTGGCCGAAGACGGCTGGAGCGGTTCCGGCGAGGCTGGCCTTGCCGCATCGCGTGGCAACAGCAAGTCCGAGAACGTCAACGTCAAGCTGAAATTCGCAAAGGAAGACGAAACCTGGAAGCATCAGGTGTTCCTGACCGCGTTGCGCAGCAAGGGCCAGAACACCGTGTCCAACGCTGTCATCGGGCCGGACGGCCAGCCGGTCATCGTCAGCTCGACGGAATACAACACCACTGCCAATCGCTTCGAGATCGGTGGATCGTCGGGCTACAAACTCGACGAGCGCCGCTACATCGTCGGCGCATTGCGGTACGAAAACGACGATTTCTCGTCGTACGAATATCAGTGGACGGCGTCGTTGGGCTACGGCTACACCGCGATCAAGAACGATCGTACCGAGCTCAGCTTCGAAATCGGCCCAGGCTACAAGCGCTACGACGAACGCCCGTTCTTCACGAACATCGGCACGCCGCCGGTCGCGACCATCGTCGATCCCGATGTCGACGGTGAAGTAGTCGGCCGTGGTCTGATCGCCTTCAAACACCAGTTGACCACCAGCACATCGTTCGAAAACACCTTCCTGGTCGAAGCTGGATCGAACAATCAGTTCATCCAGAACGACGCCGGCCTCGCCGTTTCGATGACCGACGCGCTGGCCCTCAAGCTCGGCTACCAGGTTCGCCACAACAGTGACGTGACGCCGGGTTCGAAGAAGACCGACCAGTTGCTGACGACCAACCTCGTTTACAAGTTCTGATCGATGTTGCACCGTTCGTGATGCAAGGAAAGCCCGTCCGCCGTGACGGGCTTTTCCTAGGTCGAACAAATGGCAGGTTCCACGACAGCATCGGGTAGGGAGCCGGAATACTCCGGCCCCCTCCCACACCACCGTACGTGCGGTTCCGCATACGGCGGTTCACGAGTGACACTGAAGATGCCGACTGGTGTAGCCGCGACACCTCCGCTTTCGTTTGCCCGGCTGCCGCCGTGATCGACTCGGCACCACACGGCCTACCCACGGGATACTGTCCCGCCTCTTGGCCCTTGGCCCCGGTTGCCCGGGCTTCTGCTTCGT
>JBATAQ010000197.1:0-12025 GCA_049661925.1 Dokdonella sp. | reverse complement strand
ACGAAGCAGAAGCCCGGGCAACCGGGGCCAAGGGCCAAGAGGCGGGACAGTATCCCGTGGGTAGGCCGTGTGGTGCCGAGTCGATCACGGCGGCAGCCGGGCAAACGAAAGCGGAGGTGTCGCGGCTCCACCAGTCGGCATCTTCAGTGTCACTCGTGAACCGCCGTATGCGGAACCGCACGTACGGTGGTGTGGGAGGGGGCCGGAGTATTCCGGCTCCCTACCCGATTGCGACAAGTACTACTCAGCGCTCGACGAAGGCGCGTTCGATCACGTAGGCGCCGGGTGTGCCGATGCGTGGGGAGACGTCGAATCCACGCTCGTTCAACAAGGTTTCGATCGACTTCAACATGCTTGGGCTGCCGCAGATCATCGCGCGGTCGGTTTCGGGATTGAGCGGCGGTAGACCTATATCGGCGCACAGCTTGCCGCTTTCGATCAGGTCGTTGAGACGGCCTTGATTTCGGAACGGCTCGCGAGTGACGGTCGGGTAGTAGATCAGTTTCTCACGAACCATCTCGCCGAAGAACTCATGCTGGGGCAGCTCTCGCGTAATCAGATCCTGGTAGGCGAGGTCGCTCACCATGCGCACGCCGTGGGTGAGTATCACCTTCTCGAAGCGCTCCCAGGTTTCCGGATCGCGAATGATCGACAGGAAGGGCGCGAGGCCGGTGCCAGTCGAGAACAGGTAGAGATTCTTGCCGGGTCTCAGATCGTGATGGACGAGGGTGCCGGTCGGCTTGCGGCTCACCAGCAGTTCGGCGCCGACCTTCAGATGTTGCAATTTTGATGTAAGCGGACCGTCGGGCACCTTGATGCTGAAGAACTCCAGATGTTCTTCCCAATTCGCGCTGGCAAACGAGTAAGCGCGCATCAGCGGCCGACCATCCACTTCCAGTCCAATCATTACGAACTGGCCGTTCTCGAAACGCAGGGCTGGATCGCGCGTCGTGGTGAAGCTGAAAAGAAAATCGTTCCAGTGGTGGACCGACAGAACTTTTTCCGAATAGTGCGCAGCCATCGCTGTAAGTAGCCGAGTCGCGGTCAGCGCGCGAACGACTTCACCGCATCCACCGCCGCCTCGGCGGTGATGCCGAAGTGGTGATAGAGCTGGTCGGCGGGTGCCGATGCGCCAAAGCTGTCGATACCGATGACGGCACCGTCCAGCCCCACGTACTTGCGCCAGAAATCGGTGACGCCGGCTTCGATGGCGACGCGCTTGCGGCACCACGACGGCAACACGCCTTCGCGATATTCGATGGCTTGCTGGTCGAACACCTGGGTGCATGGCATCGATACCACGCGTGCGGCGATACCGTCGGCTTGAAGTTGGCGCGCGGCCTGCATCGCCAGTTCCACTTCCGAGCCGGTCGCGATCAGGATCACGTCGAACTTGGCATCGGCAGGATCGGAAAGAATGTAACCGCCGCGTTCGATGGCCGCGACTTGGTCGGCATCGCGCTGCTGATGAGCCAGGTTTTGGCGCGAGAAGACCAGGCAAGTCGGACCGTTGCGACGCTGGATCGCGATTTTCCACGAAACCGCCGATTCGACCGCATCGCAGGGACGCCAGACCGGGTTGTTCGGGATATAGCGCAGGCTGGCGAGATGCTCGACCGGCTGATGGGTCGGGCCGTCTTCGCCCAGGCCAATCGAGTCGTGCGTGTAGACGTGGATTGCCGCTGCCGGGATCAAGGCGCTCATGCGCACCGCGTTGCGTGCGTAATCGCTGAACACCAGGAACGTTGCGTCGTACGGAATGAAGCCACCGTGCAGGACCAGTCCGTTCGAAATCGCGCTCATGCCGAATTCGCGCACGCCGTAATGGATGTAGTTGGCATCCACGCCGCCGGCGAGCACGTTGTTCGAACCTTTCCACAAGGTCAGGTTGGAATGGGCGAGGTCGGCCGAGCCACCGATCAGTTCCGGCAAATGCGGACCGTAGGCATCGAGCGACATCTGTGATGCCTTGCGCGATGCGACGACCGGACCATCAGCTTGCAACTTCGCAATAAACGCATCGGCCGCGCTGGCGAAATCGTCGGGTAGGCGACGCTCGTTGCGGCGCAGGAATTCGTCGGCCAGTTCGGGATGCGCGCTGCGATAGCGTTCGAACAAGGCATTCCATTCGGCTTCGCGTTCGGCGCCTGCATTCCTTGCATCCCAGCCGGCGCGGATATCGTCCGGAATTTCGAACGGCGGATACGACCAGCCCAGTTGCTCGCGCGCCGCTGCAACTTCGCTCTTGCCCAGCGCGGCACCATGCGCGCCTTCGGTGCCTTGCTTGTTGGGCGCGCCATAGCCGATCACGGTGGCGCAGCAGATCAGGGTCGGTCCGTCGTGTTGCATGCGTGCCTGGTCGAGCGCCGTCGCCACGGCTTGTGGATCGTGGCCATCGACCGTGCGGATCACGTTCCAGCCATACGCCTCGAAACGCTCCGGCGTGTTGTCGGTAAACCAGCCCTTGACCTTGCCGTCGATCGAGATGCCATTGTCGTCCCAGATCGCGATCAGCTTGGACAGCTTCAAGGTGCCGGCCAGCGCACAGACTTCGTGCGAAATGCCTTCCATCAGGCAACCGTCGCCGAGAAAAACGTAGGTGTGGTGATCGACGATTTGGTGGCCATCGCGATTGAAGCGATCAGCCAGCACTTTCTCGGCCAGTGCCATTCCGACGGCGTTGGCGAGGCCCTGCCCCAGCGGTCCCGTCGTCGTTTCCACTCCCGGCGTTTCGCTGGCTTCGGGATGGCCCGCCGTTTTCGAATGCAACTGGCGAAAGTGCTTCAGCTCGGACAGCGGCAAGTCGTAGCCGCTCAAATGCAGCAGCGCGTAGAGCAGCATCGAGCCGTGCCCGTTCGAAAGCACGAAGCGATCACGATTGGCCCAGTGCGGATTGGCCGGGTTATGGCGCAGGAAGTCGTTCCAGAGCACTTCGGCGATGTCGGCCATGCCCATCGGCATGCCTGGATGGCCTGAATTGGCGGCCTCGACCGCGTCCATGGCCAGCGCGCGGATCGCGTTGGCAAGGTTTTTACGACTCGGCATGAAAGGCTCGCAGCAAGGAAACAGGCGCGTCGTTGGCAGCATGGCGAACGCGCGGGCCGCATATTGTCGCCGATGCGGCGGGGGATGTCAGGGCGCGGCGACTATAGGCCGCTCAAGCCGCGAAGTTGATCCTCGATCAAACGGGTCTTGTCGGTGACCTCATCACCCGTATGCAAGGTCGATTTGCGCTCGATCAGCAGGATCAGGCATTCCTCGTCGGCGACCGGGTTGTGGCGCACGCCCTTGGGCACCACGAACAGTTCGCCGGATGCCAGCTCAACGGCGCGATCTTCCATCTCGATGCGCAAGCGGCCCTGCAGAATGAAGAACAGCTCGTCCTCATCGTCGTGGCAATGCCACGCCAACGTGCCGTGAACCTTGGCGACCTTGACGTAGTAATCGTCGAGCTCGGCGATCACGCGAGGTGACCACAACTCACTCAGTGCGCTCGCGATCTGTCGCGGATCAATGCTGGCGCTTTCGAGGCCTACCATTGCAATTTGCTGGTGCCTGTGACGATGTGGGTATCGCTCAAACCCCACGGCATCACGTCGCGAGGACGCTCGGGCAAGGGCGTGGCGTCGGCGGGCCAGCCATCACTGATTGCCGCGTGAGCGACTTCGAGTGCGCCTGCCCCATCGGCATGCCAGCTCAATCGAATCGGCTCGCCATTCGGGAAAAGGCGCAGGCGATTCCATTGCCCAGCGTCATCGAGCAGTGCGACGGCGTGACCTTCGAGTTGAACATCGCTGGCCGCGACCGTTGCACGCAATTGCAGGCGCAACTCTCGCGCGCCGGCTGGCGGGGTGATCGTCAGGACGTGGCGTCCGCCTTCGTCGCTGCCGACGACAAGGCTGAGCGGCAATGCGGAGACAGCGGGTGTTGATGCTTGCCAGGTCTTGTTGATGAAGGCCGCCGGCAAGCTGCCACGTTCGATCTCGGTGCCGGTGGCCGTCAGCGCCTCGCGCGACCAGTCATCAAGTTGATCGAGCGCGCTCACCCGATGGTCCTGTTGGCTGTCTGCATCGCTGACGTGCATGACCTGGCTGATCGCCGGCTTGCGGGCGTCGCCAGCGGGTCGTTGCGCCACCAGCAGCCACAATGCCATTCCAGCAATCGCGATCAGGCCAGCGAAGACCGTCGGCGCGAGACTGCCCAGCGCACGCTTGCCACGACGCTCGCCCAGGGCCAACGGGTGCATCGTCGCAACCAACAAGGGATAGACCAGCAACACGCCGAGCATGGTCGGCAGCGCGGCCACTTCGGGCATGCCAAAGCCGAGTCCGACCATGACGCCATCGGCAAACTTTGCCAGGAACGCGATCCCGACGACGGCAATGGCGGCGACTGTCAAGGTACTGCCACGCGTGCCCAGCAGGGCCAGCACGACACTGCCAGCCAGCAATGGCCAGAGCAGGATCGGCGTCAGTTCCGGTGCCATCATCTGCGCAACGATGCCGAGCAACAACACCAGCACGGCGATGCCAATCCCGACTCCTGGCGTGCCGCGACGGCGTCCGAAAACTGCAACGGCGACCAGTGCTGCAACCACGCCTGCTATCAATGCCGGTACATCAAATCCGCCACGGACGCTGCATGCGATGCCAATCAGCAACGGCGTAGTCGCCATGACCACGCGAAGCCGACCGCGCAGCATCGCAGCGCAGCCAAACACCACCACCGCCACCGCAGTCAGGCCACTGCCCCAATCAAACTGTTCAAATCCTGCAAGGATATTGCGACCCTCGCTGAGTCCGGGATTGGCAACGCCGCCGAGCAGGCGATAGCCAATTCGCAATGCCAACGCAGTGGTGATGAGCACATAGATGCACAAGCCGAATTCGCGCAGCAGATCGCCGAAGCGCCAGCGCAGGCGCCGCGCCGCCAACAGCAGCAGACCGGCGCTTGCCGCCAGCAACAACCAACCCACCCAAGCCGGGTAGTGAACCAGCCAAACGCCGAGCAGATCGGCATAGACGGAATCGCTGCTGGCGGTGGGCAGGCTCGTGGAAGTTGCAAGCTCACGGCTGATCGCCAGAGCCTGGTCGCCCATCTGTTGCAGGCTGCCGAGATCGAGATTGGCTGGCGTCGCGGACGCGGAGTGATAGTCAAACTGATCACCAACGATCGCGAAGTTGAGGCCCGGCAAACCGTGCTTCAACGCAATGGTGAAGTCGGTGTCGTTGGGCATGTGCTTGTAAGCGAAGCTGGTCAACGAACTGGCTTCGGGATTTTTCGCCACACGTCCGTAGAGGTCGATCAACGCCGCATTGTTGGTACCAGTCTGGAACATGCTGACAGGACCACTGCTACCACGTGCTTCGAGGTTGAGCACCATCCCAACGTGCTTGGCCAGCGGGTTCTGGTCGAAGAACGCCGCAGCACCGAGCAAGCCGATCTCCTCGCCATCGGTGAACAGGAAGATCACATCACGCTGCGGTGTTGCCTCGGCTGCAAGCACACGCGCGATCTCGATCATCGCAACCACACCGATGCCGTCGTCGGCTGCGCCAGGCGAATTGGACACGCTGTCGATATGCGCCATCAACAACAGCGCGGGTGCCGAGCGATCCACACCGGGTAATATGCCAATCACGTTCTCCAGACGTGCCGCCGCTGCGGTACCGAAAAACTCGTTGACGGCGAATGCGGGCTGGGTGGATACCTGCAAGCCAAGACCAGCAAAGCGATCAATCAGCCGGACTCGGGCCTGTTGAAGGGCCGGCGACCCGGTGGGATGTGCCTGCGCGGCGAGCCAGTCCAGGTCGACACGGGCTCGCATCGCCGAGAATTGATCATTCGGTGCGTGTGCTGGCAACGGCTCCGGCGTGCGCAGAGAGACTGCCGTCAGCCAGGCCGACAGCACCAACACTACGAACAGAACGATTGCAGCGCGCATTTCCACCCCCCAGTTGGACCCCGCCGATTATGGCCCGACACGCGTGCGCGTTACACGGTTAGGCGCAATCGGGAACCTCGCTTCGTTATAGTCCGGGGTCGCGGGCCCGGTTGAGGTGAGCCGCAAACCCCCGGAGTGACTCGATGGCCCTGCACACCAAGATGCTGATTGGATTCCTGGTTGGTCTGATCGGCGGCCTGATCGTCCACGTCGTGGTCGGTGCTGATGCGGCGTGGCTGCAGCTCCTGACCACCTACGTCACCCAGCCGATCGGCACGATCTTTTTGCGTCTGTTGTTCATGCTGGTCATCCCGTTACTGTTCTCGGCGCTGGTGATGGGCGTCGCCGAAATGGGCGACATCCGCGCGCTCGGCCGGGTCGGCTTGAAGACGCTGATGTATACGGTGATCGTGTCGTCGATCGCGGTGGTGATCGGCCTTGTATTGGTCAATACATTCAAGCCCGGTGCCGGTGTGGATCCAGCGGTAGCGCAGCAATTGCTCAGCGATGCAGCGGGGCGTGCGCAATCGATCATCGTCAGCAATAAGACGCAACTGAGCGGCATCGACATGCTCACCTCGATCGTGCCGAGCAACGTGTTCCGCGCTGCTGCCGACAACGACGTGATCGCGATCATGTTTTTCGCGCTGACGTTTGGCATTGGCCTGGTGCTGACCAATTCGCCGGCCAGCAACAAGCTCAAGGGAATGATTGAAGGCTTGTTCGATCTGTCGATGACGCTGATCCATCTGGTCATCCGGATGGCGCCGCTCGCGGTTGCCTGCCTGGTCTTCAATCTCGCCGCGCAGTTTGGATGGGACCTGATCGCCAAGCTCGGCAGCTATGTCTTCGTCGCCATTCTGGCGATGTCGATTCATTTCTTCGTCGTCTACTCGATTGCCGTGAAGTATTTCGGTGGCATGTCGCCGATCAAATTTTTCAAGGGGTCGCAGGAGGCGATCGTGATGGCGTTCTCGACGGCATCGAGCAATGCGACGCTGCCAACCGCGCTGAAAGTTGCCCACGATGATCTGAAACTGCCTGACCGCATCTCGCGTTTCGTGCTGACCATCGGCGCGACCGCCAATCAGAATGGCACGGCCTTGTTTGAAGGCGTGACGGTGTTGTTTCTGGCCCAATTCTTCGGCATCGACTTGAGCCTGACCCAGCAGATCACGGTGATGTTCGTTTGTATCCTCGGTGGCATTGGCACCGCTGGCGTACCGGCCGGATCGCTGCCTGTGATCGCGCTGATCTGCGGCATGGTTGGCGTTCCACCGGAAGGCATCGGTCTTATCCTCGGCGTGGACCGGTTTCTCGACATGTGCCGCACCGTGCTGAACGTGACCGGCGATCTCGCCTGCGCGACCGTGGTGTCGCACAACAGTGAGGACCTGCCCGAGCCACCACCCGAAACACCGTTGATTCAGACAGGTTGATTGTGAGGATGTTCTGGGTACGTCCAGGGCATCCTTCACGACGACCGGAGTCGTGCCATGAGTGGTCGTTGTCTATTGTTGTTGGGAGTTTTGCTCGCTACCCATGCGCTTGCAGCCGAGCCTTGGCAGGTGTGGACGTCGCCGCAGTCGCTCGCTGCGCTGGATCCCGGCGACCAGGTACTCGAAGTCTCCAGCCGCTGTCCCGATGGCTGTCGCTACGACCGCAGCAATGCTGGACCTGAAGCGTCAGCAGACAACCCGTTCCCGCTGCGCTGGATCTATCAGGACGGCGCTGAAGCCGTCATTTTTGACCAGCGCGGTGCCGGCGTTGTCACCCGGTTCTGGTTGACCAGCGGCGATGGCGCGGCACGCTGTCTCGACCCTGCGATGCGCGTACGCGTGTACCTCGATGGCGCGGTCACGCCGGTTCTGGACGAACCCTTGGCAAGATTGTTCGACGGCACGCTCGCACCGTTTACCCCGCCGCTTGCGGTTGATCGATTCGAGTCCAGCGGCGGCTATGTCAGTCGTGTACCGATTGCCTACCAAAGCGGTCTTCGCATCGCCTTGGTCAACTGGGAGAACGGAAGCAACCCCTGCCTGTCGGCGGGATTCAACGGCTGGAACCCGCTCTGGTACCAGTTTCAGTTCCATCGGTTGGCGCCTGGTTCGGTAATCACTTCGTTCAATCCGATCCTCGAGCCTTCGGCGTGGCGCAGTTTTCTGGGCCACTTCGGCGACGATCCCTGGAACGGGATGCTGGCGCCATCGCCCGTGTCAGTGAACCTCGCACCCGGCAGTTCGCAACTGCTGGCAACTCGCAGCGGTAGTGGCTGGTTGCGCGGTATTCGCTTGAATGTTTCATTGGCGCAACGGGCGTTGGTGCGTGTGCGAATCACCGTTGATGACGAGACAACCATCGACGTTCCGCTCGATGCTTTTTTTGCCAGCGCGACAAGCACAGGACTGGATGCGCGCTCGGTGCTGACCGGCGTCGACACGGGCGGCAGTCTGTACGCATGGTGGCCAATGCCGTATCGCCAATCGTTGAGCGTCGAACTGTTTGCGGAGTCTGGGCTCGCCAGCAACGCCAGCATCAACGGTGCGCTCACTTTCGATCCGGCCAGCGTGCCGATGCAGGCGGGCACGTTCCGCGCCAACCCGCACCAGCAATGCGCCAGCGCTGGTGATTTTTCCCTGTATGCCGCGACCGGTGCCGGAAAACTGGTTGGCATTTCTGCGCGTCAGAATGCCGATGGCGTCATCGATTCCAAGTATCTGGAAGGCGACGAGCGCGCCTACGCCGATGTTGCAATGACACCGATCTGGCACGGAACCGGTATCGAGGATTTCTATGATGGCGGCTTTTATTTCAGCAACGACAGCATCGGCATTGCGCCGTTCGCGAACCCGCTCACTGGCGCAACCGAAGTTGATCGCACGGGCGGCCAAACCACCGCGACCTATCGCTTGCTTCTGACCGACGCAATGACCTATGCCAATGGCTTGCGCTTGACCCAGGAGGTCGGCTTCACGCCCTACCCGAGTGGTGGCGTACCCACCTGCCTGCGCCACGTCACCTATGCATACACACAGGCGCGACCGACGGCGGTCAGCTATCGATCGTTTGAGGTTGGTACGGTTGGCGCGACTGCGCACAGCTATTCGGCTGCTGGCGCGAGTTGTGGTGCGCTCACCGCTAGCTACGACGACGAGCCGGCGACGGTCGCGACCGGCACCGTCTGTCGCGGCAACGTCACACGGACCTTTCGCTTCGTCGTCGGTGCGAGTGAACTGCCCTTGCGACTTCGACGTCGCTACGACATCGGCAATGGAATCACCGGAATGATCGCAGGCAGCGCCGCGGCGGAAATCCGGATCAATGGACAATCGGCGGGATTTTTCTCTCCAGCCGCCGCCGACACGGCACGGCGCTGGCAGCAACAGGACGCAGCGCTATCGGTCATCGTCCCGCCGAGCGGCTTTCTTGATTTTGAAATCATGCCGGGATCATCAGCGCACAGCGCCGACTTCAGCGATACCGCTTACGAACTGATCGGCGCGTGGCGCGACCGCATTTCCGACAGCGGTTTCGATATCGGCACGCTGTGATGCCTGCCGAAACTATTCGCTCGGCGGATCGGGCATTTCAACGAAATGCGGTACCACTTCGCCTTTGAGCTTGATCGTCATCGGTCGGCCGCGACGGTCCAGCGCACGTCCAGCCGGGACACGAATCCAGCCTTCACTGACACAGTACTCCTCGACATCGGCGCGTTCGTTGCCATTGAAGCGCACCCCAATCGGCTGCGACAGCAGGGTTTCGTCGTAGTGGGGGCTGCGCGGGTCTACGCAGAGGCGGTCAGGCAAGATGTCGGTCATTGGATTCGCGAAGACGGCGGCGGGAACCGCCAGCGTATCGCCTCCCGCCAGCGCGGTCACTCCGGCGTCAATCCGGAATGACCTTTGACCAATGCGCTAACCAGTGACGGCGTCGCGGCACAGACCGACGCAGCACTGAAGCTGCTGGAGAGAATCCTAAAATTGGCTGCGCATCGTCGAACAGTTCATCCGGCTGCGTTCACTCATCAAATCAATCACGTTGCCGGCGCGTGTGCTGGCGGTGGATGACGTGCGAAGCAATGCGCGGTGATCGACGTGGTGTTTCATGGGTTTGGTTTTCGCTGGTTCGACCGGTACAGTTGTGCTCAACGTAGCACTGGACTTATGGCGATCATCGCGACGAAACAGCAGCTGGCGTGGTTGGGACATGGGCTAGACTTCCAACTGATCGAGGCTTGCAGTTTCGCCCCGGAAACGTGAACACCGCGTGGAGGGGAGCCGCTGCGAGAATTTCCGTTTCGTCAGCAGTCATCGTCATCCCAAGGCCAGCAATTTCAGGCATTCAGTCGGGGTTGAGACGCTGCGCCTAAGGTCACGGCTCAGCCACGTCGAGGAAACCGGATGAAAAAACGGCACGTCTACAGCGTTCCCAACCTCGCTGCGGCTGCGACGGCTCTGTCTGCCGCACGTCGGGCGGGGGCAGAGGACAACGAGATTTCGCTGATTGCGCGTTCGGATATTGAAATACAGTCAATTCCTGATGCGCGCATTGATGTCACCAACGACATGGTGCCCGCCGCGATGAAAGGCATTGCTGGTGGAGCGGCGACCGGCCTTCTCGCAGGCTTGGTCGCGATGGCGTTCCCACCGCTTGGCGTAACCATCGCCGGCGCAGCGCTTGCCGGGGTTGCTGGAGGCGCAGTCGGCGGCTGGTCTTCAGCGCTGATCGGAACGACAGTCGAGAACCCGGTGCGTCGCGAGTTCGAAAAGGAAATCGAAGCAGGCCAGATCCTGGTTGTGGTGGATACGCCCGAGGAGCGCGTCAGCGCCGTGACAGACGCGATCATCGGTGTCGGCGGCCGTCAGATGCCGTTTGAATCCGCTTCGGCAATGAACTGATACCAGTCATGACCGCTTTTCCGACCCGATCCGCATGAGCGAGCGCTTCATTGCCAAGAGCTCGACCGGCGAAGAACTGGAAATCTTCGTGCTCGGCAGCGGCTTGATTTCGTCTATCGACCCGGCAGTCGCCAGCGCCAACCCATTCTCGGATAGCGGCCAGTTTCGCGGCGCAGATGGTCAACAGGTTCGGCAAACCCGTCCCGGCGTGTTCCGGATAGTCGGCAGCAACGTCGAATATGAGCGCGTCCCCGAAGATCCCGAGGCTCATGCCTGACGCGTCACGCGCCGCAGAGCGCTTGAATCCGCATCGCTTGAATAGCGACGGCGCTTGATGGCAGAAGCAGGAACGCTCGTTCGCCGCTAGACTCTCGTGCTCCAGTCGTGACCACGGAACGCTGCGTGAAACCTCGATATCTGCCGTTTTTGTTTTCTCTTTTCGTTTTGACGCTTGTGTCTTGCGCGGAACGCGACACCGGAACAAGCCAACCGAAATCCGCCCAGATCGTGTTGCAGAATCCGGGCTTCGAAATGCCCGGCAGCAATCATTCCATTCCGGGCTGGAATACTGCACAACACGCTGGCGAACCGTCCTACGACATGACGATGGACAACGTGATTGCCGCGACGGGCAAGCAAAGCTTCCGGATGACCCAGACCAACCCACAGTCATACGGCGCTGTGGAACAGCACGTGGCGGCACCGCCCGACCTCATTGGCAAGACAATGCGGCTGACGGCCAAGATGAAAACCAGCAAGGTCGGTCCGAACGGCTGGACACTGTTCCTGTTCGTGGCTGATCGCACCGACTACGTACTCACCACGTATTCGTCGCATCCCGTCGTGGGCACCACCGACTGGCAGCAACTGGAGGTAACCGGAAAAGTGCTGCCCAAAACTGCCAGGTTCACCGTTGGTGCGCACCTGACCGACACCGGCAACGGTGGCGTCGCGTGGCTCGACGATGTTGAATTGCAAGTCATCGAAGACGGGACGCCGGCGAAACCGTGAGCGACGCTGGCGACATCGCGGCGTCATCAGCAGAACGACGCGCGTTGATCGAGCATTGGCTGTCTGGCACCTTTCCCACTGGCGCGTGGAGTATCGATCCCACCGAGTGCCTTGCCTACGGCTATGACAACTCGCGCCGCACGGCGCAGCCCGCAGCCGTGGTTTTTCC
>JBATAQ010000196.1:0-2039 GCA_049661925.1 Dokdonella sp. | reverse complement strand
CGACCGACATCAGCGCGTCGATCGACGCGGATGGCCCGGTCTCCTCGGAGATCCATGTCTTGAGTTCGCGGGCGCGCTCGGGGAACGGGTTGATGTCGAATGCTGGTGCCAGTTTCCATTGGCCATTGCGTGCATGCAGGAAGCCGTGATTGTGGAGATGGTCATCCACGTTGGTGATGAGAATGGAAAACGCGATGCGACGCCAGAGTTCTTCGATATCGATTTTGGCTTGCGCGCCGTGCTGGCGCAGGGCGTCAACGATTTCGGTATAGCTATGTTCGTTGGGGTCGCCGGTTTCGACACCCAACATGGTCGCCGCCGAGATGTACATCAGGCGACCGCCGTCATCGGGACGGTCAAAGCGACGAATCAACGCGACGGCGCTGCCATCGCTATCGATCAGGCGCGCGTCGGCCGCGTCGATCCCGGCCTGACGGGCCAGAGTGAGCGCAAGTACTTCGCCCTTGGTAACGGCGCGATCATCATTGACGCTGGGAAATTTACCGATGGACAGCTTGCCATCGTCATCTATCACGGAGCATTTCGGACGCAGGCCACCCAAGGATGTGCCGCGACCTCGCAAATAGTCCAGGTCCGCGGCCGTTTCCGAATGGGTTTCAATCGCTCTGGAAGCGGAGAGTAAATGGTGCAGTTCAATCAACGGCGGAACGGTACGTTGGCCGGGCACCGAAGCGCGCTGGAACACGCCGCCCTCATCGCGAAAACGTAGCGCTCCAATGCGGCTGACATCGTCAACGGCGAGCAGGAAGTCGAGGTCATCGAGCGCACGCAATTCGGTCTGGGTAGCGCCGATGCGCGCGCGCCTGCGCCGGTGCGCGTGATCCCGCAGGATGACCCGCCGTGCCCAGCCATCGGGTTCGGTATCGGCAATCGCGGCATGAAACAGCGAGCCGTCGCGAATCCGCTGGTGGAACTGCATGCCTGCGACGAGGGGCAAGGCCGGTTCGAGCGCGAAGCTCTCCGCCGCCGCAACCCAGTCGGCGTCGTACTCGAAACCTGCGCTCTGCCTCGCCCCCTGAACTTCGAAGCGCAAGGTGCCGACGCGGCTTGCCGCTGTTCCCATGAATACGCCGATGATGCGCTTCACAGCGATGTCGGTCCTTTCCTGGGCCGTACGCGTTGCGGCAGGCGACTGGCGTCCAGCAACATCCCGGTGTCATCGTTGCGACTGTCCGCAATGGTGTCCAGCGCGTCGGAAAATCCAAGTACGAACAGGGTCATCGCGTAGACACCCATGGAGACGCTGGGATCGCCTTTCTCGATCTTGAGATACGTTCCCTTGGAGACCCCGACACGCTCGAGCATCATCGCCACGGTCAGCCCGCGCTTTCGACGCGCGTCCCTGATGTCGTTGCCCAGCTTGGCCAGCGAGCGGCGAAGCCGCGCAGGCATGACGTCGGAAGCCGTCGATTTCATCGATAAAGTCTCATGAAATGGCCCGTAAAGAGTGCAAGACCTAAATTATTAGCCCTTATCCTCCGGTAGAGAACTCAAGTCAAGACTGGCAGCAACATTCCGCGCGAGGACCAATCCGGTCGTTTGATGCGGCTGTCGGATTGCGAATGGGCGGGTCTCGCCATAGTGGGCGATCACCGCCAGTTCGCATTGCGCTCCCAGAACGCAACGCTGCGACGATAGGCGGCGGGGTCTAGAGGGACGCCGGAACCACCTTCATCCACGCCGAGCGCATTGCGCATCATCGTGATCGGGGCCATCGGGACTTCTTCGGGCGTCACCGTGTAAATGCATCCGACGATGCCCCAGTCGGCGTCGATCGGCGCATTCTCTTTCGCGAGCTGCTCGCGGCTGTAGAGGATGACAACGAGGTATTCGGCAACGGGCACATCGACGCCCTCGAACCAGCGCACCAGCACCGGCAGCTCGTCGCTGTTGCGCGCCTCGTAGGCGGACCGCAAATGGTGGCCGTTTGCGCCGGTGATCGGCACGGTCAGGCAGCGCGTCGAGGTCCAGTTGCGATGGACGTGCAACTTGCAAAATGGCGCGTAGCCGTCAAGGAC
>JBATAQ010000195.1:0-20349 GCA_049661925.1 Dokdonella sp. | reverse complement strand
CGTCGCGCTTGCTCGGCTGGGCCGAAGGGCTGCGCTTTCCCAAGCTGGCCATGATCACGGCGGGGCTATTCGTTGCCGACCTGCTGATACCGGACTTCATCCCGTTCATTGATGAAATCCTGTTGGGCTTGGCCACGCTGTTGCTCGGCAATCTTCGCAGCAAAAAGTCGCGCGACGGAGCAACGTCATGAAGGCGTTTCTCGGCGGCATGCTGGCCGGTATCTTGTTTGGTGCCTTCCTCACCGTGATGGCGAACCGCGTCATCGAGTCACGTACCGATCCCTGGCCCGCCGCAGTGATGGCGGTAATGTCGCACGAGTTCAAGACGGTGCGAGCGGCCAGCAAGAACAGCGAATGCAGCAGCCCGGCGAGCGCCAAATCCTTGCAGCAGATGAGCCTGCTCGCGCTAGACGTGGAACCTGCATTGATGCCGACGCCCGATGATCGCGTGTTTCGTCAGTACGCCAGCGACCTGCGTGACGCTATCGCAAAGACATCGAACGCCAATGGCGATTGCAACTTGTTCACCGCATCCGTCAGCGAGATCGGCCAAGCCTGCGACGCCTGTCACCGCGACTACAAGAGCCGATAGCTTTTCCGGTCCGACCGCGCGCTACCAGGCACGCCCGTATTGCTTGGGCGTTGGTGGCTCGACGCCCAGTTCGCGGGCAGCGCGGCGTGGCCAGTACGGGTCGCGCAGTAATTCGCGGGCCAGCAACACCAGGTCGGCATCGCCATTGGCGATGATTTTTTCGGCTTGGACAGGCTCGGTAATCAGGCCGACTGCACCCGTCGCGATGCCGGTTTCCTCGCGTATTCGCCGTGCAAACGGCACCTGGTAGCCGGGCTCAATCGGAATCTTTGCGTGCGGAACGCTGCCGCCGGACGAACAATCGATCAGATCGACACCGTCGTTGCGGATCGCCTGTGCCAGCGCGACGCTTTGTTCGATATCCCAGCCACCATCGACCCAGTCGGTCGCTGAAATCCGAAGAAACAGCGGTAGTCTTTCTGGCCAGACTTCGCGTGTCGTCGCGATCACGTCGCGAACAATGCGGATGCGATTCTCGAAACTGCCGCCGTAGCGATCAGCACGACGATTGCTTATCGGAGAAAGGAACTGATGCAACAAATAGCCGTGCGCCGCGTGCAGTTCGATCAGTTCGAATCCGGCTGCGAGCGAGCGCTCAGCGGCGGCGCCGAAGTCCGCAATAACGGCTGCAATACCCGCTTCGTCGAGTGCCGCCGGTGTCTGATAGCCGTCGTCGAATGCAATGGCGGAAGGCGCCACCGGCAACCAGCAATCCTCGGCATTGGCGGGAATTGGCTTGCCACCTTCAAACGGTGGTCGCGTCGCCGACTTGCGGCCGGCGTGGGCGAGCTGGATGCCAGCGACCGAGCCCTGCTCCTTGATGAAGCGATTGATCGGCTGCCAAGCGGCGACATGATCGTCATTCCAGATGCCTGCATCTCCGGGCGAAATACGCCCGTCAGCCGACACCGCGCTGGCTTCAGCGATGACCAGTCCGGCACCGCCCACCGCACGACTGCCCAAGTGCACCAGATGCCATGGTTGCACGGTGCCATTGATCGCGGAGTACTCACACATCGGCGACACCGCGATACGGTTGCGCAGTGTGATATCGCGCAGGCGCAACGGCTGGAACAAGGCACTCATGGAATCTCCATCATGGTTGGTCTGGTCGAATCGTATGCCGTCGATTCGATCCAGTCGACGATACATTCGACGACAGGTTTTGGCTGCTTGATCCAGCCGAAGTGATCGGCGGCGATGCCGTTGAAATCTGCTTGGGTCAATTGCCTGATGGTGACGTCGCCGCGCGACAGCTTGGCAAGCAGATGGTCAAACGACGGACGTGGCGTAAACCAGTCCTCATCCAGCCAGACGCCAAGTACCGGGCCTCCCCGACCAGCCAACGCCGAATCGATGTCTTCGCCGAGCGCGGCAATCGAGTACGAACCGCTATGACCCGTTTGCGCCCAGTCGCGGATGACGCCACGGGCTTCGTTGCCGCCGAAGCCGAAACGGCGACCGGGGAAATAGCCGCGCCATCGCGCGATGATTGGTGCCAGAGTAAACAACGCACGAATACCGACACCGTGGGGGCCGGGAAAATTCTTCCAGTACGGCATGCCACCAGCGATCACGACCAGCCCCGCAATCGCGTCGCGATGCAGTGCAAATGCCATCGCGGCGAACTGCGAACCCAGGCTGTGCCCACCGACCAACCAGCGCACGTCCGGCGCGGCTGCCTGCGCTGTCGCGAGGCTGTCAGCGACATCATCGAGCAGTTCGCGATAGCTCCAGTCATTTTCGCGACTGGCTCGTAACGAACTGGAACCGATCCCGCGCCATTCATGCCGTGCCACCGCAATCCCTCGCGCAGCCACCGTATCCGCGAAGGTTTGATAGTGGCGGGCCGGAACGCCGAGCGCCGGAATCCATAGCAAGCCAACGCCTGCATCGGCTGGCAACGAAAGCAGCAGATCCGCTTCGGCACCGTCTGCGGAGCGAACTCGCTGCACACGCTGCTGATCAGAAATCGAATCGCTCAAAGGGTTCGCCAACTTTCAATGCCGGCCACAGAGAGTCGTGGTGAAAGATGGCGAATCAACCCTGCCGCCTGACGCGACCCGATCAGAACGCATGCAGCCCTGCCGGTGGTGCCTGCATCCAGCGTTGCCAGTTGCCGGCAAGCTGATTCAAGCCGCCGGGATATGCGGCGGCGAATACGCGTTCTGCCGCAACCGGTGCGCAAGGTGCTGCGTGCTGCTGCGAAAGTAACTCCGCGAGCGCGGCGCGACCGGCAGCATCCTGCATCAGGCTGCCGATCAAGCCGAAGGCGCGCACGTAGTTGCTGTCGCGGTCGACGCCGTAGAAAACGTCGGGATTGCTGGACAACAACTCGACCAGTGCCAGCGGCGCATCGGTCGGTGCCATCCTCGCGAGCACGTCGCGGCTGCCGCCAATATCGACCTGCCCGCCTTGCGGCAGAACTTGCAAGCGCTCGAAATACGCCGCAATGCCTTCGTTGATCGGTAACGCGATGTTGCCGATACGCTCGTGCAACAAGGCGTGCGTAATCTCGTGGCGCAGCACGCGAAAGGTCAACTCTTCGCTAGTCTGCATGCGCACATAGACGGTCTGGCTGCGCGCCGAATACGCGCCATCGGAGCTCGCAAGGCGCGGCTCGTCGATCAGTTCCGCATAGGCCTGCGGCGATTGCACGAAGACGATCTTCAATCGCAAACGTTGCTCGCCAACCACGCCCAGCGTGTCGCGCAAGATACGATCTATCGCGATGGCATCGGCGACGGCGCGCTGGTTGATATCGGTCGGCAGGTTCACATCATGGCCGCTGGCTTCGATCGCGACCGGTGGTGTCCCAGCAACGGCAATCACGCGATGGTCGCTGACCTCGCCGACCGGTGCCTGATCGGAAAAATGCTTGATGCCTTGCGCGTCGGTCCAGCGATGGATTGATGCATCACGCACGATCGGCCCATCGCTGCCGCTGCCACGACACGCGGACTCGTCCATCACGGGCCGATGGTCGCGTGGTGGGACGGCCGTGATTACCTGCGTGGGCGGCGCAGCCTGGATCACAGGTGCTGGCGGAGCGACGATTTCCACGAGCGGCCGCTGCGGAACCTCGATAGTCGCCGGCGCGGGTGGTTCGGAGCAGCCGGCAAGCATCGCTGCGAACATCAGCAGCTTCGCGGCGTGGTTCACGCCTGCTCGCGAACGAAGAGGCACAAGCGCGCGGATGACTATCCGGATCACTGGCGAATCCGCGAAGAAGCGAAAAACGCTATCTCAATCAATGCGTTGGCGGGACTCATACGGAAGATTTGGCGAACATTCCACGACATCATCGCATGCAGACTTCAGCCGCGCTTAATCGACGAAGGTCCAGCGTCTGTCGCTCACTCAACCGCCGCACCGGAGAATCGCGATGAACCGATCAACCCCAGCCTTGGCAACTATCGTCGCAAGCCTCACCTTGATGACCGGCTCAGCCTTCGCACACGATCCGCCGACAAGCGCCGCCTCGGACAGCGCGCGACCGGACGAGGTGAAGACATCAACAACAGTGCCGACCGAAACCGGCACCAAGACTGTGCGTTCCGGAATGCCCGCGCAACCTGCAGCCGGCCCTGCCCCGCCGTTTGCCGTACTGGACAAGAAGGGTCGCGGTTTTCTGGACCAGAGCGACGCCGAAGGCTATCCGCTGCTCTCCACTGACTTCATCAAGGCCGACGCGAATCGCGATGGCAAGGTGTCGAAGGTCGAATACGAGAACTGGGTGAAGCAGCCGTAATTTCGTTTCAACCCATCACTTTTACAACCGAAAGCCGCGTCTCACGACGCGGCCTTTGCATTGCTGCGGTTAGCTCTTCGTTGTTGCAACGTCGCGGGCAACTCAACGAGCGGACGCGTCAAAACCCATCATCGTCCTCATCCTCGCGAAAGCGGTGACCCATTTTGACCTCCGATGACCAGTGAAATCGAAAGCAAAATCAAAATGGGTTCCCGCTTTCGCGGGAATGACGAAGCGTTTTTATCATGAGCGAACTTGAACGTACTGGGCGCGAATCAACCCACGCCCATCGCATTGATCCTTCCCCCACTGATCTCGACAATCCGATCCGTCTTCGCGGCCAGTTTGTGATCGTGCGTAACCAGCACGAAGCTCGTACCAATCTCGCGATTGAGCTCCAGCATCAGCGCATAGACCGACGCCGCGTTGGCCTCATCAAGATTGCCGGTCGGCTCGTCGCCGAGCACGCATGAAGGCCGCGTTACCAGCGCACGGGCAACTGCCGCGCGTTGGCGCTCGCCACCACTAAGCTCACCCGGCTTGTGCCGCACGCGTGATTTCAATCCGACCCGTTCCAGCAAATCGCTGGCGCGTTGCCGCGCCTCGTCTAACGGCGTGCCACGAATCAGCAGCGGCATCGCGACGTTTTCAAGCGCGCTGAATTCCGGCAGCAGATGATGGAACTGGTAGACGAAACCGAGCGAGCGATTGCGCAACTCGCCACGGGCGCGATCGCTCAGCTTTGACATGGTCTGGCCTTCAACAATCACCTCGCCTGCCGTCGGCGTATCGAGGCCACCGAGGATATGCAGCAAGGTGCTCTTGCCACTGCCCGACGCGCCGATGATCGCGATGGTTTCGCCACGAGCAACACTCAGGTTCACGTCGTGCAGCACTTCGGTGCGTAGGTCGCCTTCGTGATAGGTCTTGGCGACACCCTCGGTGCGCAGCACGGGGCCGTTGGCGTCGGCGCTCGGAGTCATGGTTGGTTCGTTCCTGGTCATGGCCGTCCGCTCACTCGTAGCGCAAGGCAGCGGCAGGCTCGGTGCGCGCCGCACGCCAGGCCGGATACAGCGTTGCAAAAATGCAGAAGACGAACGCAGTGATCGTGATGACGGTTACATCGTTCCAGTGCAGATCGCTTGGTAGTTCGCTGATGTAGTAGACATCAGGCGAAATGAAGCTGACGCCGAAACTGGTTTCGATCCACTGTACGATTGATGTCAGATTCAACGCCAGCAGCACGCCGAACAGCACGCCCAGCGCAATGCCCAGCGTGCCCACCAGCACGCCCTGCACCATGAACACGCCCATGATGCTGAGTGGCGACTGGCCCAGCGTGCGCAGGATCGCGATGTCGGCCTGCTTGTCGGTTACCAGCATCACCAGCGTCGACACCAGGTTGAACGCGGCGACGGCGACGATCAGCGAAAGAATCAGGAACATCACCTTCTTCTCCATCGCGATCGCCTTGAAGAAATTGTTGTGGCCCTGCATCCAGTCGCTGACCCGATACAACTGGCCCAGCTCGCTCGATATCTGCTGGCCGACCGGATAGGCGCGGAACATGTCCTTCAATTTCAGGCGAATGCCGCTGGGACCATCGAGGCGATACAGCGTTTCCGCGTCTTTCATGTGGATCACGGCCAGGCCGGCGTCGTATTCCTGCATGCCGGCATCGAACACGCCAACCACGGTGAAACGTTTCAAGCGCGGCACCGCGCCAATCGGCGTGGCGCTGAACTCGGCCGCAAACACGGTTACCGGATCGCCGACACGCACACCCAGCGTGCTGGCCAATTCCCGCCCCAGAATGATGCGAAAGCTTCCCGGCGTAAGGTCGTCAAGACTGCCATCGACCATGCGCGCACCGATCTCGGAAACCTTCGGCTCCATCTCCGGCAGCACGCCACGAATGATGGCGCCCGAATTGCGATCACCTTGAAGGAACGCCTCGCGCTCCACGTACGGCGCCGCGCCGAGCACGTCGGGATTGCGGTTGGCAAGCGCAACTGCGTCCGGCCAGTCACGCACGCTCTCGTCGACCCCGGTGATGGTCGCGTGCGCCACCATGCCGAGGATGCGGTCCTTCAACTCCTTGTCGAAGCCGTTCATCACCGAAATCACGGTGATCAGCGCGGTCACGCCAACGGCGATGCCGAGGATCGACACCAGCGAGATGAACGAGATGAAGTGATTGCGGCGCTTGGCCCGCGTGTAGCGCAAGCCGATGAAAATTTCTAGCGGACGAAACATGCGGTGATCGCAATCCTTGGAGGGGCTGATGCCCGCGAGAGTGGGTCAGACAGCGGGGAGGGGTGAGAGTGCCGGATGGGCAGTATCACGGCAAGCAACGTCGCGGCCCGGAAGACACTAAGATGCAAACAGATCATCTTGTGCGTAACGCAAGGACGACTCCTTATGACCATGCACAATCCCCCGCATCCTGGCGCTGATCACTGGCATCTATCTGGAACCCAACGGAATAAGCGGCCGCGAACTGGCTGGACGTTGCGGCCTCCACGCTCAGTCGCGTAACGAACGGCAGCAGCCTAATCACTCCCGAGATGGCCCTGCGTCTGCCCAAGGCTATCGGCCGCTCGCCAGAAAGCAAACTGACGATGCAGAGCAATCACGATCTTTGGGTTGCAAGGAAAAGCGTCAACCTCAAGTGCGTGGAGCGGGTGGAAGTTCAATCGGCGTGAGCGGAGGAGACGGACGAATGAATAGACTAACTTTGGCGATCATGGTCGTCACGATATCGATGCCTGTCGCGGCGACCAGCCTCTACGAGGTTTCCGTCGACGACCTTTACAAAGAATCTGCCATAGTGGTGTCGGGGACCATCGAAGTCGGGGCAAAACTACCGAAAGATTGCGGGGTTTCCTACTCCGTACGGGTAGATCGCTCCTATAAGGGTGACACTGCGAAGGGCCGCCTCTTTCGATTTCGAGGATTCGGTCCAATGCAGGTGGGCGCCCGATACTTCTTGTTTATGAGCAAGTCCGGAAATGAATTTCGAGCCATCGCATCTACGAATGGTTTTGACATGAAATTGCGAACTGAATATCTGGAACGCTGCAAGCACCTATGGCCGCCCTACACCGTAAACCTTACTGGCGCTGGGGCGTTGAAAGTTACGGGCACCTACAGCGACGCTGTCAAGAAAGCCGTGTTATTTGACAACTTCCTCATAAGGTCGCCGATCGGAGTGGATGTAACGGAACTCAGCAAGGGTGATCGATATGACAATGATCACGTCGACGCAGCGATGGCTGTAGAAGACTTCACGCACTACATGAACAAGCTAACCGGCACGAAATGAGTGAAATACCTGGGTGCGTTTTCAGCGCTCGCTTTTCACGCCGCTTGCTGCGCTTTCCGGCAGCCGTGGAAGATCAAAATGGATTCCCGCTTTCGTGGGAATGACGAGGTCATGGGGTGTCTCGATGCCCAGCTGTTATAGCTGACGCCGACGCATCACCCCATCCAAACCTCTCCATCAACCCGGTCCACGCCGCATCGAGCGGCGCTTCGATGGTTAGCACTTCGCCGCTGATCGGATGCGCGAAGCGCAGGCTGTGGGCGTGGAGGAGCATACGGTGGACACCGTAGTGCTCGCGGAACAGGCGGTTGTGGTCGCCTCGACCGTGGCTGGTGTCGCCAATCAAATGATGGTGGATGTGCGAGAAGTGGCGGCGGATCTGGCGGTAGCGGCCGGTTTCGGGTTGCACTTCGATCAGGGCGTAGCGCTGTTGCGGGTAGCGACTGATGGCGATGGGCACTTCGACCGTGGCCAGTCGTTTCCAGCGCGTGAGCGCGGGTTTGCGCTCGCTGGTTTCGCGCACGCCGGGTAGCGGGTAGACGATTTCGCCGGTTTCGTCGGGCCAGCCACGGCAAACGGCGAGATAGGTTTTCTCGACGTCGCGTGACATGAATTGCTCGCCCAGCGCGGCGGCGACTTGCGGATCGCGGCCAACCAGCAACACGCCGCTGGTGCCGCGATCAAGCCGATGGATGGGATGCAGGCTGCCGGAATGGCCGTCGGCTTTCAGCTGGTCGCGCAACAGGTCGACCAGGTAGACGCCGTCTTCGTGGACCAGGCGCGAGCGATGCACGGCCATGCCGGGCGGCTTGTCGACGAGCAGCAGGTGTTCGTCGGAATACAGGATTGACAGCGTCGGCGGCGGTCGCTGCGACGCGAACGTCACCTCGCCCGAAGGCTGGCTCAGGACTTCAACGCCTCGGGTTCGACGGTAAAGCTCTCGCCGCAACCGCAGCCGCCGGTGGCGTTTGGATTGCGGAACACGAAGGCGGCGTTGATGCCCTGCTTGGCGTAGTCGATTTCGGTTCCATCAATGAACGGCAGCCACTTGCGATCAACCACGATGCGAAGGCCGTCGTCCTCGAACACGCTGTCGTCGCCGCCGACTTCACTGGCAAGGTCGACCACGTAGGCAAAGCCCGAGCAGCCGGTCCGGCGCGCACCGAAGCGCACGCCGATCGCGTCAGCGTCGCGTTGCAGGTACTCATGCATGCGGGCACGGGCGGCGGATGTGAGCTGGAAATTCATGGTGTGGCGAACCCTCAAAGCAGGAAAAACAGTGTAGCAGCGGCGAACCGTAGGCCTGCTCCGTTATCATTCGGGGCTGCGCTACATTCAATATCGGCACACACGCACGAGGTTTCAAGGCAATGGCGGCAACCACGATCAAGCAGGCGCTGGCAGGCAAAGGCGCGGATGGCACGGTGACGGTGCAAGGCTGGGTGCGTACGCGGCGCGATTCCAAGGCCGGGCTTTCGTTCGTCAATGTCAGCGATGGCTCGTGTTTCGATCCGATCCAGGTGGTTGCGCCGAATACGCTCGCCAACTACGACAGCGAAGTGGCGCATCTCACGGCTGGCTGTGCGGTCAGCGCGACGGGAACATTGGTGGCATCGCAAGGCAAGGGTCAGGGTTTTGAAATCCAGGCCGACAGCATTGAAGTGTTGGGCTGGGTCGATGACCCGGAAACCTATCCGATCCAGCCCAAGCCGCACTCAATGGAATTTTTGCGCGAGGTCGCGCATCTGCGACCGCGTACCAATGTGTTTGGCGCGATCACGCGCGTGCGCCACACGCTGGCGCAGGCGATCCATCGCTTCTTCGACGAGCAGGGTTACTACTGGATCAACACGCCCATCGTGACGACGTCGGATGCCGAAGGTGCCGGCCAGCTGTTCCGCGTATCGACGCTGAACATGGCCAACCTGCCGCGCAACGACAAGGGTGGCGTCGATTTCAACAAGGATTTCTTCGGCAAGGAAGCGTTCCTGACCGTGTCGGGTCAGCTCAATGTGGAGGCGTATTGCCTGGCGCTGAGCAAGGTCTACACGTTCGGGCCGACCTTCCGTGCGGAAAACTCGAACACCACGCGCCACCTCGCCGAGTTCTGGATGGTGGAGCCGGAAATCGCGTTCGCCGACCTGACCGCGAACGCCGATCTCGCCGAAGCGTTGCTGAAATATGTTTTCCGCGCCGTGCTCGACGAGCGCGCCGATGATATGGCGTTCTTCGCCGAGCGCATCGAGAAGAGCGCGATCACGCGCCTGGAGAATTTCGTCGCGCAGCCGTTCGAGCGCATCGACTACGGCGATGCGATCAAAATCATCAACGCATCGGGCAAGAAGTTCGACTACGCCGTCGAGTGGGGTGCCGATCTGCAAACCGAACACGAGCGCTACCTGGCCGAGGAACATATCGGCCGACCGGTGGTGGTCATGAACTACCCGGAAAAAATCAAGGCGTTCTACATGCGCCTCAACGACGATGGGCGCACCGTTGCCGCGATGGACGTGCTCGCACCGGGCATCGGCGAAATCGTCGGCGGTGCGCAGCGCGAGGAACGGCTCGACATGCTCGACGCGCGCATGGCGCAGTTCGGCATTGATCCGATCCATTACGGCTGGTATCGCGACCTGCGCCGCTACGGCACAGTGCCGCATGCGGGCTTCGGGCTGGGCTTCGAGCGGCTGGTCGTCTACACCTGTGGGCTGTCCAATATCCGCGACGCAATTCCTTATCCGCGTGCGCCGGGTCAGGCCGAATTCTAGGATGAATAACTGATGCCATTCCTGCGCGAATTCATGCTCATCATGGGGCTCGGCACGATCGTGGCCGGGCTGACCACTTACATCATCATTTCCATTCTGGTAACGACGCATCTGCGCGATCAGCATCCGATTGAACGTGTGCGACTCGGCGCGAATATCCTCAGCCCGCGTTTGTTTGGCTGGTATTTGTTCCGCCGCTACGTTCGCATCGGTGATCGCACGTTGAAGGCACTGGCGGCACCGGGCTGGATTGGCACGTGGGCAATCGTCATCGGTGCCGTTTGCGTCGTCATTTCCAAGGCAACCCAATATGTCTGACGCGATGGATGAAGCGGCCAACGACGACCAGTTCGAAGAAGACGGCGGCGACGAAGGGAACGACGGCAGTGAGCAGGAACTGGACTCGTTCTGGTGGCTGGCCGCAGCGGGCGACACCATCATCTGGGCGCGGCTGAGCACGTTCGCTTCCGGCATCGCCGAAGTATTCGATTGCGATGGCAACATCCTGCGCTATCCCGATGAAGAAGCCGCGCGCGTCGCCTTGCTGGATGCCGAATTCCGCGCGATGGATGGTCTCGATCAGGACGATGCCGACCAGTGGGGGCTCGACCTCGATACGCTGGAACCACCGATGGGCGACGACCTCGACGCGCTGGTGCCGCAGATGATTGAAAAGAACGGCCGCGACGGAGCATGACGATGAATCTTGATCTTCAGGGCAAGCACGCACTGGTCTGTGGCGGTTCGCAGGGCATTGGTCGTGCTGCGGCAATTGAGCTGGCTGGGTTGGGTGCCGACGTGACCGTACTGTCGCGCTCGCAGGACAAGCTTGAAGCGGTCGTCGCGGAACTGCCGAAGATCACTGTCGGGCAGCGTCACGGCTGGCTGGTTGGCGACATGAATGAGCACGCGGAACTGAAAACCGCCGTCGAAAAACTGGTCGGCGAACGTGTGGTGCATATCGTCATCAACAATAGTGGTGGTCCGCCCGGCGGCACCGCACACGAGGCTGCGCTTGATGCGTTCCGAATTGCCTTCAATCAGCACGTGATGGCGGCGCAGATCATCTTGCAGGCGGTGTTAGCGGGAATGCGCGACGCGCGCTTCGGCCGAATCGTGAATGTGATTTCGACATCGGTGAAAGAGCCGATCCGCAACCTTGGCGTTTCCAACACGGTGCGCGGCGCGATGGCGAGCTGGGCGAAGACGCTGGCCAGTGAACTCGGTCGCGACGGCATCACCGTCAACAACGTGCTGCCGGGTTACACGCGCACGCAGCGGCTCGATCAGATTCTTGCTGATCGCAGCGTCGCGTCAGGCAAGACTGAAGCGGAAGTCGCAGAGGCGATGCTCGCGACCGTGCCGGCATCGCGCTTTGCGGAACCTGCGGAAGTAGCGGCGGCGATTGCTTTCCTGGCATCACCCGCTGCGGGCTATATCAATGGCATCAACGTTCCAGTGGATGGCGGGCGCACGCAGTCGATGTGATGACACGATCCAGGTCGGTCTTTCCAGAGCGTCGAGCCAAACAAAATAGCTCTTCGTCACCTCTGCGAAAGCAGGGGTCCATCTTGACCTTGACGTGGATTCTCTGACGATCAAAATGGATTGACCAGCCTCCGGCTGTTGAAAGGCGTCTTTGCCTTCGCAGGAATGACGGGGTTGATTGCTGTGACTCGCGGCTGACTGCACCGCGCAACGCACTCTCCCAGTGGTTCGTCTGAACTCGGCGTTGTGCAAGGCGAACCCGCTGATTGCATCCGTTTTCCACTCAGGAGCCGAACATGCGAACCGTTTCCCCGATTCATTGCCTGACTGCCGTTCTGCTGTCGATGGCGTTGCTGGCCTGCGCGCCGATGGCACCGCGCCGCATAGATACGCCCGCGCTGTCGAACAACAACGTGACCGTGCACATGGTCAATCCTGACCAGTTCAGCGAAATGCGCCAAAACAGGAATTACGGCGACACGCGCGACGGTAGCTGGCTGGTGGAATTGCAGAAGTACGTTGTTGATCGTGCTGGTCGCCGCCTTGCGTCGGGCCAGCAGCTTGACGTCAACATAACCGACATCAAGCGCGCTGGCGATTTCGAGCCGTGGCGCGGTCCCAATTTCAACGACATCCGCGTGGTCAAGGAAATCTATCCACCACGAATTGACGTTAACTACGTACTCAAGGACGGCAACGACAGCGTGATTCGCGAAGGCAACGACAAGCTGACTGATCTCGCCTTCCTGCGCCGCATCGTGCGCAACAGTACTGACCCGCTGCGCTTCGAAAAGCGTTTGATTGATGATTGGCTGGGCAAGGTTCTGCCGCTGTAACTTTTGGCGCGCAACAATCTCCAACGAATACCCAGATCTCCCACCGTCGTCATCCCCGGGAAAGCGGGGATGACGAAAGTTAAGGGCTACGAGGACTTGCTGGCCGCCAACCGACGCGCCGCCTCGACGATATCGGCATCACCCGGCAGCACCGCAAAGGCGGCGCCAGCGAGCGGCGTGTACGTGTCAGCACCGACGACTCGCTCGATCGGCAACTTGCCCAACCCGGCTTCGACAATTGCCGTGATCACACCTTCACCTACTCCCGCGCTATGACGTCCTTCATCGACAACGATGACCCGCTGCGCTGATCGCGCCTGTTCGCCGATATAGGCATCGTTAAGCGGCACCAGCCAGCGCAGGTCGACGACGCGCACGCTCCAGCCGAGTTCCTCTGCGACCGTCTTGGCAGCACGCAGGCTCATTGGCATGCCATTGCCGTAGCTGATGATCAGCAAATCGCAATCACCAGTCTCGCCGTATACCCTGCCCTCGCCCACGGTCATCGCCTGGTCCAACGGCGGGTAGGCGAACAACCATTCGCCGTCGCCAGGTTCGTACAAATCCTTGGTCATATAGAGCGCGATCGGTTCCAGGAAAATGCTGACTCGGCCATCAACCTTGGCCAACGCGGTCAGCGTACGCAGCATCATCGCTGCATCGTCGCCACGGCTGGCGCAGCCGACGACGAGTCCGGGAATATCGCGCAAAGCACTAATCGAGTTGTCGTTGTGGAAGTGGCCGCCGAAGCCGCGCTGGTAACCCAGGCCGGCCATGCGCACGACCATCGGATTGCGGTACTGGTCGTTCGAGAAAAATTGCAGCGAGCAAGCCTCGCCGCGAATCTGGTCGCAGGCGTTATGGAAATAGGCCAGATACTGGATTTCGGGAATCGGCAGCATGCCCATGTTGGCAAATCCCTGCGCCAAGCCAAGGATCATCGTCTCGTCGAGCAGGGTGTTGAACACGCGGCTGTTCTTGAACGCCTTGTGCAGGCCTTTGGTCACCGTGTAGACGCCGCCCTTCTGCGCCACGTCTTCGCCAAACAGCAGGCTTTCGGGATACTTGCAGAAGATGTCGTGCAGGGCCTGGTTGATCTGGATCGCAAGGTGGCGCGAAGGGAGGTTCTCCGGCAACTTTGCTTCACTCCCGAACACTGCGAGGCGCTTTTCGGCGTAGTCGGCACGGGTTGCTTCGGCTTGCACGGCATCGGGTGTGTAAGGCGCCAGCGGCACGATCACTTCTTCCAGCGTGATCAACTTGCGCCGGCCATCGGCAGCATGTGCGGCAGTGAAACAGCGCGTGCGCACGTCCTCGTAGAGCTCAAGCAATTGCTGTTTGGAGTAGATGCCGGATTCCATTGCAATCGCGGCGCTTCGCAACAGTGGATCGCTGGATTCAACCGCCATCAGCTCCTCGACGCTGCGCCATTCGATCTCGAAGTCAGTACCGGCATGGCCCATGATTCGGGTCGTGCGCAGGTGCAGGAAAGTTGGTCGGCGACTGCGACGGCAATGTTCGACAGCACGCTGCACATCGGCGTAACCGGATGCCAGATCGAGTCCATCGGCGTAGAAATAATCGAGGCTTTCCATATTGCGAAAGCGGTTGCCAATCCAGCCGCCGGGAGTTTTTACCGAGATGCCGATGCCGTTGTCCTCGCAAACGAACAAGACCGGTGCCGGCAACTTTTGATACGCCGTCCATGCCGCGGCATTGAATGCCGTTTGCGCCGTCGCATGGTTGGCCGAGGCATCGCCGAACGAGCAGATCGCGATGCTGTCATCGGGAATTGGCAAGGCATGGCGAATGCGCTTGCCCTGCTCGATCGCAATGGCCGTGCCGAGCGCTTTCGGCAGATGCGAAGCAATCGTCGATGTCTGCGGCAATACCCACAATGGTTTGGAACCCCATACCTTGTGGCGGCCACCGGATGCCGGGTCATCGGCGCTAGCGGCAAAACTCAAGGCCGAGTCCATGATCGGATCACGCGGCTGGCCGTCACTGCCCGGAAGTTTCCTGAAGCGCTCAGCCATGAACGCGCCGGATCGATAGTGCAGGAATGCCGGATCGGTGTGCCGGGTCAACCGCGCCACCATCGCATTGCCTTCGTGACCGCTGGAACCAATCGTGTAGAACACCTTGTTCTGCACACGCAAAACACGCGCCATCAAGTCAAGGTGACGCGATACCAGCTGCGAATCGAAAAGGTCACGGAAGTCGTCCACCGTGCAGGCACTACCGACCAGCACCGCTTCATCACCGTCGGGTGCCTCGCAGGCTGATTCCTCGTATCCGTTGACGAATTCGATGAAATTCTGATCGCAGATTTCAGCGCGATTCAAGCCGCGATGGCGTGCCGCGATGGCGGGGACTGGCAGTTCGGGTACGGCGGACATGGAAAGGATTCTGGAAGGGAATCCGCGCATTGTAACGGTCACGCCACTGCACTTCAGAAGCCGAAGGCCTTGTAAACGGTCCACTCGTAGGGCGGGGGAACGTTGATGTCCGGATCGGGACAAACACCGCCAGCACGATCCAGCGGCCACTGGGTCAGGTAAAACACGGTTCGCCCGGTTGCCAGGATAGCCGAGGAAAGATCGGTGGCGACCAATGGGTCTTCGTAATTGGATTCGGAAATGATCCAGCCACGGTTCCGAAAACCCAGGCTGCCATCGCTGTCTTCGCGCACCATCGCGTCATGCAACTGGATGAACTTGTCGGCTGCATTAATCGAAGCAGTGGGATAGATATCCGCTGCGTACAGGTACGGGTAGTGGCCCTCGTACACGTAACGCATGTGACGAACACGCCAACGCTGATTGTCCGGATTGTTGTCGGTGAAGAACGAAAATCCAACAGTGTCACTACGCCCGTACGCAGCGAAATAACGCTGCCAAAGCGTGCGCACCGCGCCGCTCCAAGCCGAATTCTCCGGGTATTTGTAGCGGTCGCTGACCGGAAAGATGAAAGGACTATTGCTATCGCGAGGAGCCAGTTCGACACCCAGGTCGAGTCGATACTGAATCCCCGCCGCCGCAACCACCGGGCGCACCTGAGTGATCAGGTTCCAGTACTCGTCGACCAGTCCCGTCACGAAATTGGGCTGCGAGGGATTGATGGTACTGGTTGGGAAGAAGCGGAATAGCACCTCGCTATAGCCCGCCGCCTTCACATCAGCCAGCAGAACACCGATGTTCGTCAACGCTTGGCTGACCTGCGACGGATCGCTGGAATCAACCAGCGTTCCACTGCTGAATCCGTGCGTGAAAAATATGCCCAGGCTGAGGCGCCTCATCCCACGTGAACGCATCACCGCCAGTTGCTGCTGGACTTGCGTACGTACCTGGCCGTTGCTGTCGGCGAGATGGTAGTTGGCGACAATGCCAAACGGTTCGCGATTGCACAGCCCGTCCAGGTTGTACCAGTGGTAGTTGACTCCGCCACTGGTGGAAACGGGCCGGTCTGCGCCGTTCGCAAAGAGCAGATCGCGGCGGTTGTCGGGATAGGCCCACAAGCTCGTCGTCAGCAGAGCCAGCAGAATCGGCAGTTGACGGAGCGGGAGCCTGGAAAAAAAGTCAGAGGTTCGCATCCAATCACTCTACCCGGCAGCAGGTGACTGCCGCCCTGCCCATCGCTGGATTTCACGATTCCTTGCTGACCAGGCGTTCAGAGTAATCCGGCCAGGCTGGGCACGGACCAGCCACGCGCCTGTCGAGCCGTAAATGCAAGACTCGGAATCACTCATCGGTGCGGCGCAACAGCAACGTAATCGCAACTCGGCACCGCGCGGATGATCTGCGGATAGTCGCTGGTTTCGCATTGCCACTGCACGCCCATTGAGTCGAGTTGCCCGACTTCGGGAATCAGCTCGATGATTCCACCGTCATATCCTGACTCGCTGTCGAAGCTGAGCCGGATGCGACCATCGGCGACCACTTGCGCCGCACGCAGGCTGCGTCCTCGATAGGTCTCCGCGGCAGGCAGGCCCGCCTCGGCGTTGTTGCCCGGCATTTTTCCGGTCGTCATGAAGCTTTCCGTTACGGCAACTTTTGCCGATGCCACCGCGACCACGTCGCCACGAATCAGCTCGATGGCGCGTTGTTCCGCAGCAACGTTCGCGTCAAGCTCCCGACCTTGCTGGTCGACCTGCGCGATTACCGTCGCGCGGTTCTGTTGCACGCGCTGCTCGTCCCAGTTGCGATAGAAGTGGAACGCCAGCAATGCGACCGCTGCGCCGAGAAGGCTGGCAAGAAAAGTGATCGTGGCGTGTCGCATCGATGTCCTCTCGTACCGGCTGGCGTTGTCCGGTTTGTCGGCATGATACCGACTGGGCCAACGGATACATCGATGCAGCGCAGCCCAACCGTCTCGCGTCGATTCGCAACGCACATCGTTGGGGCGCAGAATGCAGCGTCATCCCAGCGATCAAGCCTGCCCCTCGGAGGTCACCATGAAATTTCAACGCGTCGGACTGCGCCACGCACTGCTGTTGTTGGCGTTGCTGAGTGCACCCGCCTATGCCGTCTACCCGGACTTCATCTTCATCGCAGGTGCCGACAGTTGGGAAGTCAGCGCACCGCCGGAATGGCGACCAAACCTGATGGCGCACAACGCCGCACGCAACCAGGTGGTACCTGCGGCGACAACGCCCATCCCGCCTCTCACTTGGAGTACATCAATCGCCGCAACAGCGCAGGCTTACTCCGCCCAGTGCATCTGGGCCCATAGTGGTGCAGCGGGATTAGGTGAAAATCTCGCTGCCGCCGCGCCTTGGAGCGACCAGCGTTTGGCGTCAGCGATGAACTGGGCGAGTGAAAACGTAAATTACAACTATGCTGCCAACAGCTGCCCAACCGGCCAACAATGCGGCCACTACACACAGATGGTATGGGCGGCAACCAGCGAGTTAGGTTGCGGTACGACCAACTGCAGCACCGGCTCGCCGTTTCCTGCCGGCTTCGAACAGTGGACCAGTACCGTCTGCAACTACACTCCGCCAGGAAACAACGGCCAACGACCGTACTAGCGACTCTGAAAACGGCTAAGCCGGGTCAAAATCAGAATCAAAATGGATCCTCGCTTTCGCGAGGATGACGACGGGGTTTTGGTCGTTGCCAACTCACCCAGGCGAAACAATCCGCGGGGCATTGCGCCGAACCGGGTAAGCATCCGACTCAGCAGCTTCCGTCGTCAAAACGCGTTGATGCCGGTGATCTCGCGACCGACAACCAGTTGATGCACGGTCTCGGTGCCTTCGTAGGTGATGACCGATTCCAGATTCAGCATGTGCCGGATCGGCGAGTGCTCGGTGGTGATGCCGGCGCCGCCGAGGATGTCGCGTGCTTCACGGGCGATGTCGATGGCCATGCGGCAATTGTTCCACTTCGCCAGCGACACCTGGGTCGGCTGCATCTTGCCGGCATCCTTCAGACGACCAAGCTGCAACGACAGCAACTGCGCCATGGTGATGCGGCGAGCCATATCGGCCAGCTTCAACTGCACAGCCTGGCGAGCAGCGATCGGCTGCTTGAACAGGATGCGGTTCTTGGAATACTCCAGCACTTCGGTGTAGCAGGCGATGGCGGCGCCGATCGGGCCCCAGGTGATGCCGTAACGGGCCTGCGTCAAGCAGCCAAGCGGACCTTTCAGGCCCTTCACATTGGGAAGTCGCGATGAATCAGGAACGCGCACGTCGTCGAAAAACAACGCCGACGTGACCGATGCGCGCAGGCTCATCTTCTTGTGGATTTCCTGCGCAGTGAAACCGGGCGTGCCCTTCTCCATGATGAAACCCTGGATGCCGTCATCGGTCATCGCCCAGACAATCGCGATGTGGGCGAGATTGCCGTTGGTGATCCACATCTTGGAGCCATTGATGACCCAGTCGTCGCCGTCCTTTTTCGCAACGGTTTTCATGCTGCCGGGATCGGAACCGCCCTGCGGTTCGGTCAGGCCGAAGCAACCGATCACCTTGCCGGCGGCCATGTCGGGCAGCCAGCGCTGGCGTTGTTCTTCGTTGCCGTAGGCGTAGATCGGGTACATGCACAGCGAGCTTTGCACCGACGCGAAACTGCGCAGGCCCGAATCGCCGCGCTCCAGTTCCTGGCAGATCAATCCGTAGCTGACCGCGTTCAGTCCAGCGCCGCCGTATTCCGTTGGGATCGTGGCACCGAGCAGACCCAGTTCGGCCATCTCGGGAATCAGCTGCGACGGGAATTCGGCCTTGTCGAAGCAATCGCCAATGATCGGCAGCACACGGCTGTCGACGAAGCGCGCAACGCTATCCTGCACCATCTGCTCGTCTTCGCTGAGCAGCGAACGAACGTCGTAGAGATCGGATGGATTCAGCGGAGTGGCGGCCATGACGGGTCCTGCGGGAAAAGTAAGTCGGCCATTGTAACGGCTGACAGCGGCTCGCTTGGATTCAACGCTGAAAGTGCGACGAAGTGCGTCGCCGTCGAGTTACCCCGGCGTGTTGCAGTGGCGTGCTGCAAGTGCCGCGCCCTGCGCAGACGCGGTGGCTTGTCGTGCAGGGTCTTTTACGCCTGCCAACGTCTTCGCTGGGACGCTAGGGCGGATTCCAGTCCGCACCGCTGCCTCGGCATAGACCAGGGCCAGATACGCATCTGGCTTGAACAGCCAGTCATACGGACCGTAATTGCCCGTGTAGGCCACGGAGAGCGTGAGCAAGGCTTCGCAGGCACCTCGATTCAGGGCAGTGCGCAAATATTGTCCTGCCAGCTGGCGACGTCTTGCGACTTCGTCGAAGTTCATCAGTATGTCGTCCCGGCCATGCATGTCGTTGAGCGCGTTGGCTCCGTACGAGAGCAGAGCCGCGATATCGCCACCATTGGCTGCTCGCTCCATCCAGTCGATGCGCTTGTCCATCAGGGCCGGATCAATGCCGCGGCATCCTTCCAGCAGCTGAGTTTCGTCGTTTATCCATTTCGCAACAGTACCGAGGTCATCGTCATTCTCAGGCTCATGTCCTTTTTGGGAATAGAAATTCCGCAGGACATTTCGCCGTATGACTGCCTCGTCGCTGCCGACAAACCGGGAGCACCAAACCAACCGCAACGCCAGTTCGTTCATGGCATCCGTCCGACCCGACTCTGCCAATGGCAGCAGGACCTTGATGGCGTCGGCAGTGGGGATTGTGTTGTCGACAATTGATGGCTTGCGCTGGTTATCGCGACGCGGCGTCGGCGAAATCGCAGAACTTCCTGAGCTGTCGCCAGATACGATCATGTCGCTGTCACGGTGACCCGCGCGAGTACTCGTCGCTTGCGCTGGCGAGCCATCGATTTCGTTGTGGTTTTCAACCACCACATCGACGCTCGCCGTCGACGACTCGCGCAGCCACCAAAATCCCATCGCGCCGATCAATATCAGCATGCCAAGTGCGATCCACGCGCTGGTCCGTGAACGCCGGTTTGACAACAACGAAGTATCCTTTCTGCTCACAGGCCGAATTCTCTCATGCGCATTCCTGTCCTCACCTACCACGCCGTCAATATTTCCGGCAACGAATACGCGTCGAATGATCTGCTGGCGTTCGCAGCGGACCTGCGCGTGATCGACGATCT
>JBATAQ010000194.1:0-4782 GCA_049661925.1 Dokdonella sp. | reverse complement strand
TGATCACTTGCGAGAGTTGAGGCAATGCCTGCTGCGCGCGGTCTTTGTTGAGCAGGGCATCGGCCCAGACGCTGGTCAGGCGCAGACGCACCGTGTCGGAACGTGCATCGCTTGCGGGATCGGGACCCAGTTCGCGCAAGGCGATCGTGTAGGCGCGCTCCGCGTCACCGAGACGGGTAAGCATGTCGATGACTTCTGCGGCCAGCTCGCGCCGTAGTTGCGTGCCCGGCTCGAGTTCTGCGACCTGTTCGAGTCCACTCTGCACCAGTTCATCCATGGTTGGCGCAGCCGCTCCATAAGCCTGACTATCAAAACGGTACAGCATGCCGGTCAGCCGATCCTTGAGTGCTATCGCGGCATCCGCCTCGCGACGCGTCTGCTGCAGCTGCCAGCCAATTCCAGCGACGCCCGCGACAATGGACAGCACCAACAGCGCAATTACGGCGACCATGCTGCGGTTGCGGCGGACGAATTTGACCGCTCGATATCCGATTCTTCGACCCGAAACATCGACCGGTGAACCGTCCAGCCAGCGTTGCAGATCGTCCGCGAACGCCTGCGCGGTCGCGTAGCGCTGACTCGGCTGCTTGGCCAACACCTTGTCGATAATGCGACTCAAGTCGCCACGTACCTGCGCGCGATAGCCGCGAATGCCAACGGCGCGTGCGGCCAGTCGCCCATCGCTTTCAGCCCTCCCGGTACTCTGGACGCCGCTGCGTGTGATCGCGCTGACTAGCAGTTGCGGAGGCGTCTCGCGCGCGATCTGCCAGGCTGCCGCCAGATCGTGTCGAACCACGGTATACGGCAGCACGCCGGAAATCAGTTCGTATGCGATTACGCCGAGTGCGTAGATGTCGCATGAAACGCCCGCAACCTCGCCAGAAAATTGTTCTGGTGCCGCATATTCCGGTGTGATCGCGTGGTGTACGCCAATCGTGGTCAACGCCGCATCGTCATCGCCTTCGCCCGCGATCAGACCGGCGACGCCGAAGTCGAGCAGACGCACCGCACCGGTGTCGTCGATCAGTACATTGGCGGGCTTCAGGTCTCGGTGGACGATCAGCTGCGTATGCGCGTATTGCACCGCCGCGCAGACAGCCAGGAACAGTTTTATGCGTGACCTAATGTCGAGTCGCTGCGCATCGCACCATGCGGTGACCGGCTGACCACTAACGTACTCGAGTGCGAACCAGGGCCGTCCGTCGGGCGCAACACCGCCATCGATGAATCGTGCCAGATTCGGATGCGAAAGCCGGGCGAGGATGCGTCGCTCGCGCAGAAATCGCGCCTGCACATCATCGAAATCAAAACCACGCCGGATCAGCTTGATCGCAACCTGCTGCGCAAAATCCGCGCCTTCGCGCTCGGCACGGTAAACGATACCCATACCGCCGCGACCGATGCGTTCGAGTACTCGAAATGTACCCAGGCGCGTGCCGATCAGGGCATCGCTTGTTTGCCCTCCGGCTATCCGGGAGTCGGAGGTGTCAGGGGCGGTTGCAGCGATGTCGTCGAGCGAAATCCCACATAGCATTGCCTGTACGCGATCATGCAATTGCTCGTCGCCACTGCAGCGTTGCGTAACGAAGCGCTCGCGCTCCCCGGCATCTTCGTCCAATGCGTCGCGAACAATCTGTAGTGCATCAAGGTCGCGTTGATCCATGTTGGTCACATCTCTCTCGGCGAGCCGCAGGCCATGTAAGACCTATGACGACCTGTTCCGATGCGTGGGGAGCTGTCAAACCGTTTGATCCAGTCGCTCGCGCAACCATTCGCGCGCAGCTGCCCAGTCGCGGCGAATGGTTCGCTCGTCGACTCCCAGCGCCGCGCCAATTTCCGCCGACTCCAGCCCCATGAAGTAACGTAGTTCAACGACCTTGGCCATGCGTTCGTGGGCGATTTCAAGATCTTCCAGCGCTCGATCCAGCTGGGCCATATCGGTGCCGTCTGGAATCGGCAATTCCAGCGCTTCGGTGAAATCGTCGCGTAACCATTGTCCCCCGCGTTTTTCGGCGTGCGCGCGGCGGGCACGATCAACCAGAACCTGGCGCATCATTCGTGCCGAAGCATTCAACAGGTGCGCGCTGTCCTCGAAGGCACTGGGCGGACGGCCCAGCAATTTGAGAACAACGTCATGGACCAGGGCCGTGGTCTGCAAGGTGGCATGTCCCGGCGTATTGCGCAGTTCGCGGGAGGCAATACGGCGCAGATCGGCGTAGACGAGTGGCAGCACACGATCGAGCGCCGCGCTGTCGCCGTCACGCCAGCGCTCCAACCAGCGATTGATACTGTCGTTGTCGCGCTCGAGCATGAGCGCAAGGTACTCGTCGGAACCCGAACTGCCAAGCGGCGGAACGGCAAACGGAGCAATCTTGTGACGTGACGCACAAATGACAATCCAAAGCGGGCGGACGGACAACCTTGGTCAAAATTGTCGGCGCGAGTCCTCCATGACTCGCGCCGATGGGCGTATCTTAGGGCGCTTACTCGAAACCGGATGCGAAGATGCGATCCGCAGAAACCGGGATGAAGACGCCGGTGACGTAGCTCAACGTGTTGCCAGCCGTGGCATCTCTACCGTTGCCGGCAACGGTGAATGGTGACTGCGGGCTGGGACCGCCGTAGACGCTATAGAGGACGGCGTCGCCATAGCGTGAACCATCTGCGCGCTTGACCGAATGGCTGTCGAGATCCAGGACAACTCCGCCGACAGCGTCCACAACAGCGAGCATGGGATCGTAGTGAGTGACGCTGGTGATGATGTTGAACTTGGACCGTTCGTAACCCACGATGCCGATTCGACCACCGGTTGCCGAAATCGCAAGTGGAACATCGTCCAGACGTCCGTTATCAAGGCAAATCGGTGAATTTCCTTGGCCACCGAACACAATTCGGCCACTTCCACCAAAGGCAGCAATTAGATTGCCATTCGCGCCGTTGATTTTTGCCATACCGATACCAGGATGACACTTCTGTGCAACCTGCGCCGCTAAGTAGATCTCGTCCTGGTAGACGTACAAGCCAGCGCCACGATCGTTAAAGTTGCTGTTCAGCTGATCGAATCCGAAACGGGCCCAGCCATCCCCGCTGAACTCAGGTTTGGTTGAGCCGTCCTGGCTGGAAATTTTGAGCACGAACGTATCCCAGTCATCCCCGTTCCATTGAACGCTACCAGCCACATAGAAATCGTCAAAATTCGATCCCACGGGTCTCACGGCATAACCCGCAGTCGCCTTGCATGGAGCGGCTGCGCAGGATGAATTGGGCGGGTAGTATTGCTTGAGATAGTTTAGATTGCCGTATGGAGAGCCCCACATAGGATCGATGTCGAGTGCACCATTCGTCAGGATTTTCATACGTGTTACGGAGACGAATGGTCCAACGCTGTCGTACGCCGTAGCGACCGCAATCACTCGGGTGCTGTTGATTTGAACCATCTGTGCGCCATAGAAATCCAAAATGTCCAAGGCTTCAGGTGCTGCACCGAAAAATGGGAATTGCGATTGATACAATCCGTCTTGAGTGAAACTCACGATACGAACATCTTGACGGCCGAGGCCAGCGCGCGATGAGTTGATTTCATCTACCATTACGTCGATGAATCCCGGGCGGACATTTATTGCTCGGATGTATTCGTATTGCGGGGTACCCGGATAGACGATGTATTGGTTCGAAAACTGTCCCCAGCTGCCTGGAGTCGACCACGTCTTCCGGACGCCTGCAGCGTTGTAGCGAACCAGTCCAATGCTACAAAGCGCCGCGCCGTTATTGCACGTTGAAACACCACTGGGCGGAACCAGTCCGGCAACGACGATATCGCCATTGCTCAGCTGTGCCGTGATTCCGCCTACGATGTCGACCGAGTTGGCGGCAGCGAAGTGATCGAGGCTCAGGCGACCGCCGTTGAACGCCGGGCTGGGAACGTACTCGTCGATCGCCTGGACGATGTCTGGTGTCCATGGTGCATCAAGGCCATCTGCTGCTGTGCCGTTGTCCTGTGCGTGTACGCCTGTCGCGCAGAGGCATACTCCTGCCATCAGCAGCCAGCGTGCAACACTGCTGCGCCGCCATCCCGTAGTTCCCGATACCGCGGCATCCTTCGCCTGTGTCTGGTTTTCGACTGCATCTTTCATGATCACTCCTCCAACGCCATGTTCCCGGCGAAATACCGGTTCGATTGGGGATACGTGGTTTGGTCGGCAACGCGGACATCGGGATTGAAACGTCGTCGAAGGTCGGAACTTTTGAGAGGGCGTTCGAACCGCGTGCGCGGAACTGAACGCTGCGGAAGTGCCATTGCAAGCACCTTGGTTGATGTGGTGGCCACGGTGGGTTGCTTCCTGAACGAGCCGGATACCGTCGGTAACGTCGAGGCATTCTTTCAACCCTTGTTAACGCACGGCGGATGATGCTCAGCGTCCCCCAACCCGAGGAGACACCACGTGGACAAGAACCGCACCGAAGGAATGAAGAAAGAAGTCAAAGGCAGCGTCAAGGAAGTGGCTGGCAAGGTCACCGGTAACAAGTCCAAGGAAGTCGCTGGCAAGATCGAAAAAAATGTTGGCAAGGCGCAGAAGAACGTCGGCGAGGCAGCCGACGAAGTGCGCAAGTCAAGCTGATCGAAGCGATTGAGGCTTGCGTGGCTTGGCCGTCGTGTTGACGGCAGGCCGGCTGTAAAACTTCGCGGGCACTCGAATGAGTGCCCGTTTTAGTATCCTCGATGGTCATTCCGCAACAAGGGCAGGCGATGCAGGCCGAGCAATCATCCAAAGACGGCATTCG
>JBATAQ010000193.1:0-3051 GCA_049661925.1 Dokdonella sp. | reverse complement strand
GAGTAAGTCAAAGAAGAAGTCACCGTTACGGTTAGTTTGATCGGGCCCGCCTGGTAACAGGCGGGCTTTTTCGTACCTGCGATTTGGTGCGGTGCAAGCGTGCGGTGGAATCCGTTGCGCGGGTTGGACAGTTCCGCTGTTGTGAAGCGCCGCACCCTACGTGTGGTCCGCCAAGCAGTCGCAACCGTCACGTAGGTTGCAGGATGCCTCTGTAGGGTGGAACCCGCGCAGCGGATTCCACCAATGTGCGGCGTGGAAATCCGCGACATTGCTCCACCACATAACCAAATTGGCGGTGGAATCGCCTTCGACGGTTCCACCCTACAAAGGCATTTCCCGCTGTTGTGAAGCGCCTCACCCTACGTGTGCTGTGCTCTTTCCGCAGGCCGCAGGAATGCGATCACCAACAGCGCTGCCGCAATGCAAAACCCACCACCGACGAGAAAGGCCAAGCGGCCACCGCCGATGGTCCATAGCTTGCCGGCCAGCAATGCGCCGGTGACGCCGCCGATGCCGGATGAGAATCCGTAGAAGATGCCTTGGGCGTGGCCGTTCATGCGACCGGGGAAGTACTGCGCCAGCAGGTACATCACGGCCGCGAAGAATCCGGCGAAGTTGATGGCGTGGGTAAGCTGGGCCAGTCCGATCAACCAGACTGAATCCGGGAACAGCGCGGTTATCCACCAGCGCAATGCCGCGCTGAGCAGGGCGACCAGCAGCACGGTGCTGGCGCGCCAGCGCGAGAAGATGCGGGCGGCGAAGAAGAACACCACGATCTCGGCGACCACGCCGATGGTCCAGAACGCACCGAGCTGGCTGGTCGTGTAGCCGTACTCTTCCATGTAGATCGAGAAAAACGTGTAGTACGGACCGAACGACATCTGGGTGAGGAAGGCGATGGCAAAGAACGCAATCACCTCGCGCTGGCGCAGGCGCTGCCAGAACGCGCCGCTGGCGTCGTCGGTTTCGACGATAGGTCGCGCGTAGTCATTGATGCCGGACGCCGCAAGCAGGCCGATGTAGAGCGGTAGCATCAGCCACGGCAGGCTGCCGATACCGAAGCGATCCAGCAGTGGGCCAAAACCTGCGACAACCAGGATGAAGCCGATCGATCCCCACACGCGAATTCGCCCATAGCGCTCGCTGCGGCCGCTGAGGTGCGACAGCGTGATCGCCTCGAATTGCGGCATCACCGCGTTATAGAAAAAGCAGAACAGCGCCATGCCGACAAATAGCCCACCAAACTGCATAGGCAACAAGAAGAGCGCGAAGCTGGCCAGCGTCAGCGCACACCCAATGCGCAACCAGCGGATGGGTTGCGGCGAACGCGCTGCCAGCGTGGTCCAGGTGGTCGGCGCGACCACGCGAGTGGCGTACCACAAACTCATCAGCACGCTGATCGCCGCCACGTCCATGCCGCGATGCTTCAGCCACAATGCCCAGTACGGCGTAAACGCGCCCAGTGCTGCGTAATAGGCGAAGTAGAAACTGGAAAGGCGGAAGGCCGGGATGGGTGGAGGGGAATCGATTTCCGCGGCGGCGCTCATCGTGGGCAGGTTGCCAGAAGCCGAAACTTTGCGATACGCCCATGCCGTTGTAGGGTGGAACCTCCGAAGGAGATTCCACCGATGTGGTGCGCATCGATTTTGCGGGGCGATCCAAGCTCGCGCGGTGTGGTGGAATCGCCTGCGGCGGTTGACCAGCTCCGCTGTTTTGAAGCGCCTCACCCTACGGAAGAAGCCTAAAACTCCAGGTCAAGCGCAGCGCAAAGGTAATCGTTGAGCGGCGCTAAGCCCTTGAACGTGGCGGCGATTTGTTGGAGCAATTCGGGCGAGGTAGCAATGGCATTACTGAAGTTCGCGCCGGCGGCGAAGTTCTTGCGTTTGAGGTCGTCGATCAGCGGGTGATTGGCGTCGAATCCGCGCGGTGGGCGAGTCAGGCTTTCGCCCCAGAATTCGTAGTGGTCACGAAAGGCTTTGCCGTGCACGCCGCGTTTCCATGCGCTTGGGTTGTCGACGAGAAAATCGCGGATCTTCTTCAGCGTCGGCGATTCCGGGTGCCAGATGCCGCCACCGGCAAAGCAGCCGCCGGGCTGGATGTGCAGGTAAAACGACGGCGCCGGCAATTGCTTGGCGCGCTCGTGTGCGAAACGTGCGCCCGACCAGGTCTTGTACGGCGACTTGTCGTTGGCGTAGCGGGTGTCGCGATGGATGCGGAACAGCGAGCCGCCTTGTTTGCGCGGATCGGCAACGAAGTGCTTGCTGATCTTCGCGAGCGGTTCGCCGAGGTCGGCAACCAGACGCAATGACGGTTCGCGCACGTCCGCTTCGTAGCGATCCTTGTTGGCGTGAAACCATTCGCGGCTGTTGTTGGCCGCGAGGTCTTTCAGGAATCGAAAGGTTTTCGCCGTGAAATACGCATCGGCCATCAGTCGGCCAGTGCGAGATCGTCCAGCATGGCTTTCAGGAACCGCGCGGCTTCACCACCGGTTGCGGCGCGATGATCGAAGGTGAGCGACAGCGGGATCACCTTGTGTGATTCGAAACCACCCATGACCGGCGTCATCTGGTGGCGGCCCTTGCCGGCAGCGATGATGGCGACGGTCGGCGGAACCACGATGGGCGTCGCATAGCGACCGGCGAACACACCGAAGTTGGACAGCGAAATGGTGTAGCCGGATAGCTCGCTGGCGGGGATCGAGCGATTCATCACCTGATCGCGCAAACGGTTGATCGCAGCACGCAGGGCGACCGCATCGAGTACGTCGGCATTGCGCAGCGCGGGCACAAACAGGCCATCGTCGGTGTCGACGGCGATACCGATATCGACATGCGGGTGCAGGGTGCGGGTAAGACTGTCGCCATCGAACCAGGCGTTCAACGCAGGCACGGCCTGGCAGGCTTTGACGATCGAGCGGATCAATCGGATGGTGATGTCGTTGCCGGCGCGCCAGGCGTGGATGTCGGCGTCGTCGCACAGCATGGTCGGCACCACGCGCGCATGCGCATCGGCCATCACCCGCGCCATGTTGCGGCGCACGCCCTTGAGTTG
>JBATAQ010000192.1:0-12828 GCA_049661925.1 Dokdonella sp. | reverse complement strand
TCGTGGCGAATTCGCACAAAACGTGAAAAAACTCGCGAGAAACGCGACGCATCCTGACTCGTGTCCTCAACTTGTTCGCCGCTACGCATTGGCCATTCGCCGGCGTCGTCAGCCAGCGTGCCGAGCGCGCGCAGGGTGGCCCGCGTTGCGCTGTCGTGTCCGGCAGCGATGGCGTCGCGTTCTGCGGTGATCGTGGCGCGAACGCCGGAAAATACCGGGTCCTGGCTTGCCGCCAGTGCGCTGTCGGCCAGTTGCAGTGCCTGCACCGCAGCCGCCGCGTCGCCGAAAAGTTGATAACGCTCGTTCGCCATCATCAACAGGAATTCGGCTTCGTTGAGGGCCAGTGCGTCACGCCCGGTCAGGCGTTGCTCGGCGAGATTGGCGATCGCGTCATCCAGATGCCGGCTGCGCTCGCCGATGCCGAGTATTTCTTCGCGCAAGCCCTTGTTGACGTTGTCGGCATCGCGAAAGCGCGAACGTAGCGTGTCCAGGTCACCGCGCAACTGTTGGTTAGCCTGGTTGGCGCTCTCGATCTGTTGTTCCAGCGCGGTCATCGCCTGCGCCTGCTCGTTGACTGCCGGCTTGCGCGATTGTTCGACGCGCCACAGCGAATAGCCGGAAAACAACAACGCGGCCAGCACCAGCATGCCGGTGAAGATGCCACCGCCACTGCGTCGTGGCGGCTTTGGCAAAGGCTTTGCGGCCGGCCTGGGCGATGGCGGCGCGGATTTCGCGATGGGCGTCGTTTCGGGTGTCTTGGTTTCCATGCTGGTCATCGTAGTTCACGCAGCTCCACAATTCATTAGCGCAACCTCAATGCGGCATGGACGAGATCGCGAGCCAGCGCCGATTCGGCGACGTCAATCTTGCCTGCATCCATGTCGCCTAGCACGGCTTCCAGGCGTTTGCTGCTGGTAATCCAGCGCGCGTCGCGCAAGCGCTGCCACAGCGCGGGCGGCAAAGCAGTCGCGATGATGTCGAGTGCCTCCCCGCTACTCACGATGGTCAGCAACGGATCCTCAAGCGCGGCCAAGGCATCCAGTTTGCGCTGCGACCAGGCCACGGCTCGGCGGCCATAAACCAACCATTCGACGACTTCGGCCCCACGTTCGCGCAAGGTTGTTGCAATCAGGCCGCGTCCACCCGCTGCAGTGACGACGGCGACGCGGCGGCCGGCCACGTCGCCCAAACCCGCCAAGTCCAGCAGCGCTTCGCTCGTGTGCTGTTGACCGGGCGCTATGGCAGGGATTCGATGGCGACGCAAGGACGCGGCCGTGCTCGCCCCAATGGCGAAAACGTGGCCATCCGGCAATCCACGCTCAAGCAACGCCATCGCATGGCTCACGGCGGATGGGCTGGTGAATATCCAGTCGTCGATGCCATCTTGATTCGCCATCGCAGCGTGCCAATCAAATTCGGGATTGGCTTGCACTTCCTGCGCGGGCAATCGAAACACGTTGGCACCATGCCGGCGCAAGCCGCGAATCAACGGTGTGGCGCTGTTGCGTGGACGCGTCACGACGACATTCCAGTCAGCCAGCACATCGCTGTCGTGCGGTGAAATACGGTCAGAAAAGCTCATGGTGAGAGTGTAGTTCGCGCACGGCGGCGGCGCTGCCATGCTCACCATACGTCGCCGAACGTTGAGTTGCCGCATCACCATGCGTCACACTGAACGGCTTCACTCGGCTGGTCCGGCTGCAACCACAAAGCTCACCTCGACGTATCCACCCACTCTTGACCCATGACTGCCCGCCAATGAATGCTGTCCAATCGTCCGTGCTCGAATCTGTCCTCGTCGATCCCGCAAAGAAGCTGGAGATCGAGCTGCGCCGCGATATTCCGTTGGCGCGGATGATGGATATCCGCATCACATCCTGGGATGGCAGCAGCGTCACCCTGGTCGCGCCGGCGGAACCCAACATCAACGACAAGGGCTGCGCGTTCGGCGGCAGCCTGGCCAGCCTCATGACGATTGCGGGTTGGGCCTTGATTCGACTCGCCATGGATCAGCGCGGCGTGCGTGGCGACGTCTATGTGCAGGACAGCCAGATTCGCTACCTTGCGCCGGTGTTCGGCGAACTGCGCGCCACGGCGCAGTTGGGCGTGGATGATTCGTTCGACACTTATTTCAGCACCCTGGCCGCGCGCGGCAAGGCGCGATTGGGTGCGACCGTTGAAGTTGCTGGTGCGCAAGATGCGGTCGGCTCCAACCTGTCAGCGCGCTACGTTGCGTTCGCGAAACAGGCCACGAAACAGATCTGCTGATTCGGCACAATGGGGCACTGCACAGGAGCTGCCATGAAGCGCCTCACCCAATCAATCGTTGTTATTGCGCTCGCCTGCGCGCTCGGCGCCTGCGCGAGCGACCCCACGCGCGGCAAGGCGAAGGCGCTTGACGATGCCTTGCGCGGCTACGCGTCGACGGTGCGCTGGGGTGATATCGAGCAGGCGGAATCCTTCGTCGATCCGGAATACCGGACTGCGCATCCGCTCACTTCGATCGAGCGCTCGCGATTCCACCAGGTCCGCGTCAGCGGCTACAACGAGCAACCGATACAGCGGACCGGCGAGGACGAAGTTCGCCAGAATGTCGAGATCGTGTTGATCAACGAAAACACCCAGGGCGTGCGCAACGTGATTGATCGACAGACTTGGCGCTACGATGCCAAGGCGAATCGCTGGTGGTTGAGTAGTGGTTTGCCGGATATCTCGCCGCGCTGATCGTTGTTGAGTCAGATCGCGACCAGCGCCGGTTATTCCTCGCCTGCTTCGACGGCGCTATCCCTTGCCAGCAGCGGAAGGATCAAGGCGACGACCAAGCCGCCGCCATCGCGATTGCCCAGTTGCACGCGACCGTCGTGCGCTTCGGCGATTTCGCGCACCAGCGCCAATCCCAGTCCGCTGCCGCTGCGCTTGGTGGAATAGAACGGCAACAAGGCCTGGGCGAGCACGCTGTCGGTCATGCCGTTGCCGCGATCGCGCACTTCAATGCGCAAGTTGCGACCACGTGTTTCGATGGCCACCTCAATTTTGGCCGAATCGCCGCCAGCTTCGTGGGCATTCTTGAGCATATTGATCAGCGCCTGTTCGATCTGGATTCGATCAAAGTACCCCCGGTTCTCCGGTAACGGCAACAATCGTTCAAATGAATACTGGCGTTCCAGCGCGTCGAGTAATTCCGACCAGTGAATGTCGACCGGTTGCGGTGCCGGCAACTTTGCAAAGCGCGCGTAGCCACTGATGAAACCTTCAAGGTGGCGGGTGCGTTCCTCGATGGTCGCGAATACACGGTCCAGTTTTTCCGCATCGCCACGACGTGCGAGTTCCTGTCCCGAGTGCGACAGCGAACGAATCGGACCGAGCGAGTTGTTGATCTCGTGACTGATCACGCGGATCACTTTTTTCCAGGTCGCCACTTCCTGGCGCGCCAGTTCGCGGGTCATTCGCCGGATCAGGTAAAGCCGATGGGCGCGACCTTGCAGGCTGAAACTTCGCTGCAACAGATGAAACGTTTCGTCCTCGCCATCGACGCTTGCAGAAAAAAGTGCGTCCTGCCCCGCCGCCAGCGCTTGCGCGAGAGAATCAGCCGAGTGGGCGACGATCTCGTCGAAGCGCATACCATTCAATGCGCGACCACCATTAAGCAAATGCCGCGCAGCGACATTGGCATAGACAATATGCCCACCGGGTTCGACAAGCACCGTCGCTACAGGCGTGTTCTGCACCACGGTATCGAGCAGCAATTCGCGCTGGAACAGGTTCTGGCGTTGTTCCCGCAACACACCGCCGAGCGCATTGTGGGCATCGACCAGCTCGCCCAGTTCATCCCGACGGCGATTGGCAATCGAGAAACTGAAGTCACCATCGCGGAACGCGACCACGCTGCCGGCCAGCGCGCGGATCAGTGACGTCACTGGTTGCGCCAGTCGTTGCGCAAGCATTAGCGCCGGTGCCAACAGCAAGGCGACGGTGGCGGTCGCGGCAATCGCGGCCGAGCCGAGCCACTGGGTCAGTGCAGCCGCCAGCACCGCCGCGAAAATGATCGCCAGCCCCGCTGTCGCGGCGAGCTTTCCTTCGAGTGAGAACCAACGCATGGCGCAAGGCTAACGGTTTTTTGGGTGGGGATGAGGCAAGGCCTGGCGGACCTCGTAGCCAGGCATGCGCAGCGCGCCGGGGTCGCGCGACGTGTGCCAGCCGGTTCGCAATCCGATCTTCGTCTCGTATCTTCAAATCCCGGCGCGCTACGCGTGCCGGGCTACAGGTGGATTGAACAACCTCACCATTCCCAGCGAAGGACTTGGCGCGTCAGGATGGAGCACTCATCAAGTTCGGGCGGACCATTCGGGCGGATAAAAAAAGGGCGCCCCAACTGGAGCGCCCTTTTTCGTTACTTCAACATTTTTACCGCGACGACGTCACTCCGCTTCTGGCGGCGCCGGGCCGTCGAATCCGTCGCGGAAGATGCGATCACCGATGCCATTGCCGGTCAGCGTGAACATGCCGCTGCCGCCGGTACCGTTATTGCTGACGGTAAAGTTCTGGCTCTGCACGCCGGCCGTGGTCGGCGCAAACGTGTAAGTCAGGGTGCAACTTGCGCCCGCTGCAATCGTGATTGGCAACGAATTGCCACACGTACCGCCGGTGGTGCGCTGGAACGGTGCGGCGGCCAGCGTCAGGCTGTTAACCTGAAGCGATCCGGCACCGGTGTTGGTCAGCGTCACGCTCATCGGCTGGGTCACGGTGAACAAATCCGGGCTGCCGAAGTCGACCGTGGTCGGCGAGACCACCAGGGTTCCCTGCACGCCGTTACCCATCAACGTGATCGTGCCACTACCCGGCGCATCCGACGTGACCGTCAACACCTGGCTTGCCGGTCCGCTTGCCGTTGGCGTGAACGTGTAGGTCACCGTGCAGCTGCCGCCTGCGGTGATCGCGATCGGTGCCGCGCTGCAGGTGCCGCCCATTCGTGCAAACGGCGATGTGGCTGCTGTCAGCGTCGTCACATTCAACGTGGCATCGCCGGTATTGGCCAGTGTCACCGTGCTAGGCGCACTGGTGATGCCAACACTCTGGTTGCCGAAGTCGACGGTGGCCGGAGTGATCGTCAACGCACCCTGTATGCCGGTACCGGACAGCGTGATGGTGCCGCCACCCAAACCATTGGTGGTGGCCGTCAGCATCTGTGTGAACGGACCGGTCGCGGTCGGGCTGAACGTGTAGCCGACCGAGCAACTCGCTCCTGCTGCCAGCGTGAACGGCGCTGCCGAGCAGTTGACGAAGCCAGCCGGCGCTTCCTGCGGAGCCAATGCCGTCGTACCGAACGGACTCGTCGGTGCGGTCAACGACGTGACCGTCACTGGCGCGTTGCCGATGTTGGTGAAGGTCACCGGCATTGGCGAGCTGGTCGTACCGACGGTCTGGTTGCCGAACGTCACGTTGGTTGGGGTGATCGTCAGGTTGCCCTGGATACCGGTTCCCGACAGCGTGATGGTGCCGCTACCCGGCGCGTTCGCCGTCACCGTCAAGGTCTGGTTGAACGGACCGTTGCTGGTTGGAGCGAACGTGTAGGTCAGCGTGCAGCTACCGCCAACTGCAATGGTGATCGGCAGGGTCGCGCTACAAGTGCCGGTTCCGGTACGGGCAAACGGCGAGGTCGCCGGCGTCAACGCCGTCACCTGCAAGCTGCCGGTGCCGTTGTTCGCGAGCGTGACCGTCTGTTCCGCACTGGTCGCACCGACCGCCAACTGGCCAAACGTCAGCCCAGTCGGCGTGATCGTCAGGTTGCCGATCTGCGGGACGAAGTTGCCGGCATCGGCACCGACATCGGTCGGGGTCAGGCCCGCGCGCACTTCACCGTCGAAGTCATTCGTCACCGAGGCGATGGCAAGACCCGTTCCTTCGATTGGCGTCGCAATCGTCGGACTGATGTGCAGGTCGCCAGTGACGGCACTTCCGTTCGGCGCGATGAACTGCGGATCGTCGGCAAAGCTGTTGGTATCCTGACCGGTCGCTGCCTGCCAGTTGGCCAAGGTCGGTTGGATTAGGCCGTTGAACACGCCAACCACGCCGTCGTTGCCGGTGACATACAGGTCGTTGTAGTTGCTGGTCAGTCCCGGTGGATTGGCTGCCGTACCGCCGACGCGGATGGCGATGTGCAGGGCCGCACCGGCAGCGACGTTGCTGCGTGCGTTCCAGAAGATGTTGTCCTGGAAGTTACGCGTCGTCGTGATCACGTCGCTGTTGAACGCCGTGGAGCCGACATTCAACGGTGCGCCCCCGGTGACGCCGCTACCGCCGATGTAGACGCTGTTGTGGTAGTAGTTGTTGGCGACAGCGGTGCCAGCGGAATCGCGGATACCGGTGAAGCCAAGCGGTGCCGTGATCGCTGCGCCGGCAGCGTTCAAACCCAACCGAATCATGTTGTTGCGGACGTCGACCGTCGAGTTCGCACCCGTCACAGCCGTAGTGCCGCCTCGAACGATGATGCCGTTCACCTGGTAGCCCACGAACGTGGTGTCGACCGAGATCGAATGAACCAGGTTGCGCTCCACGATGTTGGCCTGGGCCGGGAAGGTGAAGTCAAGCGCGTAGACAGCACCCGATGAACCACCCACTACCGTATTGCTCAACGAATGCACCGTATTGCGAGCCACCGTGCTCGGGGCGGCGGCCGTTCCTGCGCTGACTCCGATACCTTGCATCACCACGGTGGCACCGTTGCCATTGCCGGTGAAGTTGCGAATGGTGTTGCCGGTGACGATGCCAGCCGACCCGGATACGGAGATTCCGTAGAGAATGTTATTGCCGACCTGCGTATCGGTTATGTTCGCAATCGTGTTGCCGGTGACTGTGGTGGTTGCCGTGGCGGTTCCGCTAACAAGGATGCCGCGGAAGCCCAGCGTGGTGCCGGCGCCCTGGATCGTGAGCGAGCCGATGTTGTTGTTGGCGATCGTGCCGTTCAGGAAACTGAAATCGTAGATGCCCAGTACCTGTGCCGTCGCCGCGGTCGCCAAACCGTTGACAACAATGGTAGACGAGCCATCCAGGCTTCCGATCATGTTTCCAGCGACACCGCCGACATCGAACAAGCCGTTACTGCTACCCAGCAACATGCCGATGAAGGCACTACTGGTCGACGTGGTCGAGGTGCGGTTGGTGGTCTGGTTGATGCCCGAGATCGTGTTGCCCTGAATCATCGTCGGAACCGCCGTATCCACGTTCGGTGCGTCGATGCCGCGGAACTCGGTACCCGTACCGCTGATCGTGGTGGTGCCGGTGCCGTCAGCCGCACCGAAGCCGATCACGTTGTTCATCACGATGAACGATCCCCGCGGTGCGGTTGCCTGCGAAAGCGTGATCCCCGCGTAACGGAACGTGCCGGTATTGAACGTGCGAGCGGCCGTCTGGTAGATGCGGTTACCCGACATCGTCCAACCGTCATTGCCGTTGGCGACGTAGATACCTGACACCGACGAGGCGACATTGAAGAAGTCGTAGATGTTGTTGTTGCTGATCATGACACCGCTGTTTGCGTTCGCCAGCGTCGTGTTCGTGCCGAACCCAAAGATCGCCTTGTTCGGCAGGTTGGTGCCTGCCGGGCCGATGTTGTTGTTCGAGATCGTGTTGTTGTCATTGCCATCCGGCGTGACCGCGTCATCGGCAAGGTAGACCGTGCCGCCACCCACCGTTGCCAGGGTCGTCGTCGACGAGCCAAGCATGGTGGTACGGGTCACGGTATTGCCGGTGGCACCACCGATGAAGCGAATGGTGCTGGTTCCTGCTGTCGTGGCCGCGCTGGTGTTGGAGATCGTCAACGCGTTGCCGCCGGTATTGAGGCCATCGATGGTGACGTTGTCGGCACCATTGAGGTCAACCAGCGGTGCGGCAAGGTTGCCGGCGATCATACGAGCGGCACCATTGGCCGGGAAGATCAGCACCGAGGTGTACGCCGATGTTCCGACACCGCTGGCGTTGAGCACAGCGCTGGCGGCCTCCGTGGTATCGCCGCAGATCGACATCTGGACGGCCCCTTGGTGGGTGCCGGCATTGATCGCATCGAAGCCCGCCTTCAAGGTTGCGTAGCCGGTCGGGCCAGGCGTGCCGGCGGATGCCGTCACCTCAACCTGGAAGCCGGTGCCGCAGACTGGGCCGCTGGGTATACCCGTTCCCGACAACATGATCGTGCCGCCCGGTACATCGGCCGTGACCGTCAGGGTCTGGTTGAACGGTCCGGTCAGCGTCGGCGCGAACGTGTACATCAGCGTGCAACTGCCGCCTGCCGCGATCGTGATCGGCGTGTTGCCGCACGTGCCAGTGCCGGTGCGCGCGAACGGCAGCATTGGTGCGGTCAGTGCCGTTACCTGCAACGAAGTGTTGCCGCTGTTGCCCAAGGTCACGGTCATCGCGCCGCTGGCCGAACCCACGGCCTGGTTGCCGAACATGACCGACGTTGGCGAGATCGTCAGAACACCCGGATCGGCTGTAAATGTCGCGGTCACCGTCGCGTTACCGGCGGTCAGCGTGATCGTCGTGCTGGCACTGCCTGCGCTGGCGATCGAGCCTGTTCCCGCCGTCACCGCCCAACCCGAGAAGGTGTATCCGGCACTGGCTACAGCGGTGATCGTTGTCGCATCACCGTGATTGACGGTCACCGGCGAGCTTGCCGGCACGGTAATCGTGCCGCCCGTTCCCGCCACCACCGAAAGTTGGTAGGTGTTGAGCGTGAAGCTCGCCGTCACGGTCGCGTCACCCGAGGTCAGCGTGATCGTCGTGCTGGCACTGCCTGCGCTGGCGATCAAACCCGTGCCCGCCGTCACCGCCCAACCCGAGAAGGTGTATCCGGCATTGGCTACAGCGGTGATCGTTGTCGCATCACCGTGATTGACGGTCACCGGTGAGCTGGCCGGCACGGTAATCGTGCCGCCTGTGCCCGCGACTACCGACAATTGATAGGTATTTATCGCGAAGTTGGCCGTGACCGAGATGTTTGCCGACACGTTGGTGTCAGTGCGCGGGTTTTGAGTGGATGTGTCGCTCCAGTCTACGAAGTGATAACCGCTGTCCGGAACGGCTGTAACTGGCGTGCCGCTGCCACCCATGGGCACAGTCTGCGGCGAAATACCCGTGATCGAGCCGTTCGCGCCAGCGGTATAGGTGAGCGTGTAGCTGACAGCGACTTCATCCGCACCGATGTCATACGCTGGGCCTTGCGGGCGAGAGTCGCCGTCGATGTCCTGTACGACGCTGGCGATGGTCGCACCGGTGTCCGCCTCCGCTGCACCCGAGGTAATGTGCAGATCGTTGGCCGTGGCAAACGGAACCGCAGTGGTGAACGCAATCGACGAATCGTCGTTCGTGCCTGCGGCTGAAAGCGTGCTGGAGTAGCTGCGGAAGTTCGTGGACGGCGTCGTTGCCCCAGGGTTGAAGTCGCTGGTCAGGAAGAATGTCGTGCCCGCCGTCGTGCCAACTTGCGCAAGGCCCTGGCGCGCAGCGTCAGTGCCGTTGTAGTACGCGTTGTTGTTCCACGTCAGGTTCATCGCCGAGGTGGCGGCGGACGGCAGGAACACGGAGACATGGGCAATCGAAGTCGTGCCGCCAGTGATGTTGTTTGCAAAGATGTTGTTGCGCACATCGATGCCGGTCTGCGTCGTCGTGCTGATTGAGAACGCAGCCGACAACAGACTCGTTGCCGCTGTTCCGGTATGCGGACCAAACAGGTTGACCGAGTTGTTGTAGACCTGGTGCCCGGTACCTACACCGAGCCGGATTCCGACCACTCCGAAGTCGGGGCCGAATGCGAAGCCACCGGACATGTTGTGGTTCACGTCGCTGACGAAGTTGTTCTTGATCACGGCATCGTTGCCGCCGACGACGTCGATGCCGAAAGCACCGTATGTGCCGGTGTTGTTATTGATGATGCCTTGGATAGTGTTTCTCTGGAGGGTGACTCCGCTGCTGCTCAGGATCATGCCGCGCACCGCCGTGCTGCCGGTCGTCGACAGGTTGGTCACGGTGTTGCCGTCAAAATTGTTACCTGATACTGCGAGCCCGGACGATTCCCGGATTCCGAATGGCGCGAATGCGGTCGTCAGCGTCATGCCGAGGTTGGTTACGGTATTGCCGGAAACCGTGGTATTCCCCGCGCCGGTTGCCAACCAGATTCCGGTGTCGTTCTCGGCATCGGTCGCGCTGAAGTTGCCGATCATGTTGTTGCTGACCGTTGCACCGTCCGCACCCTGCACGTAGACACCCACGAGGCGGATGGCGTTTGCACCCATCGAGTCGAGGTTGTTCTGGTCGATCAGTAGCACGTTGCCATTGCCCGCCAGCAGTGCGGCGTTGGTGAAGATGCCGATAAAGGCTTTCTGGATGTCGTTGTTCCGGATCGTGATGTTGTTGAAGTAACCCGCGGTGCCGCCCGTATCGGTAACCGTGACTGCACTACTCGTGGACGCGCCGTTCCTTATCGTGGCGTTCTTGATCGTGTTGCCGGTAATCGGCGTGGTGCCAATCGAGCGGAAACTGACGACGACTGGGGCCGTCGTCGAGGTGTTTTCGAGATACAGGCTCCGATCCGTCCCGCCTGACGTCGAACCGTCAATGGTGACGCGGCTCGCACCGTTGAGGCGAATCATCGCCGTGGATGCAGCTGCACCGGTCACGTTGCGGACACCGCCAGTGGGCTTGATCGTGACGGTGAACGGGGCGGCGAACTCGTTGAGTGCGACTGCGCCGTCTTCGATAGCAAGGTCGGAGGTGATGTTGATGACGACATTGCCGGTGACGGCATTGTCGTTGAGGTACTTGAAGATGCCCTGCGCGTTGTTGTTGGTCAGCGAGGTGAATGCTTCCGCCGTGCCGACGTTCAAGCTACCTGCGACGGCCGCGACGATGGTGTACATGTTCGGTGAGGTTGGCGGCGTCGATGCTGCCGGCGGGTCGGCGCTGAAGCCTGCCGCGCCTACCGATGGATTGGTCCCGACATTCGGCGTGCCGGCCGTGTCTTGGGCAGCGACGTAGTAGTAAACCACGTCAGTCGCCACCACGCCGGTGCCAAACGAGAACTGGTATTGATCGCTGCCCAACGACGTTGCCGTGGCTGACGTGTAACTGCCCGCATTAATGCGCCAGTACAGCACAGGCAGACCAACCCCCGCGGTGGGCACGCCGGTCGCGTCGGTGATCGTTGCGGTCAGCGTGCGCGCGCCCGTCGAGGCGGTGTTGAGCAATGGCGCGTACGAGATCGCTGGAGGCGTCAGATCAAGCAGGACGCCGTTGAATTCGTCGGCGCCGATATCTGGCGTGCTGGCGTTGCGGGTGTCGCCATCGAAGTCGTCGGCAATGCCGGCGATTGGCGCGGCACCGCTTTCGAGCTGGGTCGCGACAGTCGTATCGATGTGCAGGAAGTTGGGGTTGCTGCCAACCGTGCTGACAAAGGTCGGGTTCTCGCTGATCGAGAACGAGTCGCGTGGCGCGATGGTGCCGGCGGTGAACGCGCCGGCCTTGTAGGCGGCAATCGTCTGCGCGGTACTGGTGCCGTCTGCGTAGATCAGGTTGCTGGCACCTGGTGTGCCCGCATAGAAATCGTTGTTGTTCGAGCTGCTGGCGTAGTTCGCCAGCGTGCCAGCGGCACCGGAGCTACGGCGGTAGGCTACGGTCAGGCCCGCGCCACTTTGTACCGATGTATTGACGATGACATTGTTGCGCAGGTTCAACGCTGCGGTCGTCGCGGTTGAACTGGCCAGTGTCGAGATGCCGGACGAGCCGAATCCTGCGCCGGAAGCCGCGTTGCTGATGTAAATGGTGTTGTAGAAGACGTTGAAATTCGACGTCAGTGCCGAGCCACTGATGCTCAAGCCAATCACGCCGTTTGACGAAGTCGAGGTCGACGCTATGAGGTTGCCAATCAGGTTGTTGGAAAGCGTGATGTTGCTCGATGCCGTTGTACTGGTGACGGAAACACCCACGACTACAGAACCCGTTGCCGTTCCGCTCAAGTCATGAATCGAATTCTTCGACACCGTGCGCGCGCCCGCGCCGGAGGCAAGCAACAGGCCGGTTACGTTGCCTCCACCCGTCAGATTGCTGATCGTGTTTCCCGACACCGAGGTTGGGCCAGCATCAAAGCCGGTTTGAATCGCAACGATTGCACCCGATGCCCCGCTGATTCCGTTGACCGTGTTGCCGATGACGTTCTTGGTCGGCGCACCGCCGTTGGTGCTGGAAATGCCGATGACGCTTGAGGTGCCGGCGAGGGTGATGTTGGTAAAGGTGTTGTTGTTGAAATTGTTCGTCGTCCCAGCGGTGTCGCTGCCGTTATCCGTGAAGAACGTCACCGCACCGCTGACACCGGTGCGATTGAAACCGGTGACGATCGCGTTGCTGTTGATGTTTTTCGTGCCGTTGGTCGGTGCGGTGAAGCTGTCCGAGATGAACGTGAACGCGCCGGTAGAACTAGCCGTGATATTGGTGAACGTGTTATTGCTGACACTGGCAAGAACCGGACCAGCGGTGGCGCTTCCCGTGTGAATGATGGCGGTCGTCGCGCCGGTGGCGGCGGCGATGGTGTGATTGAGTGCAGTGAAATCATTGGCGTTGATGTTGGTCGTCGAGGTCGCACTGCTCGTTGCACTGTCAACCGTGATTCCTTGCAACGTCCCGCCCAACACGTGAGTCGTCACGGCGAGCGTGTTGTTGTTGACGTTGTTGGTAAACGTGCCAGTCGGCTGATTCGATGCTGCCTGGACATAAATGCCGCGCAAGGTTCCGACAGTTACGCCGGTTGCGCCGCTCGAACTGGTGATGCTGTTGAAGGAGATGTTGACG
>JBATAQ010000191.1:0-2203 GCA_049661925.1 Dokdonella sp. | reverse complement strand
TGGTGATCCGCTTCTCGATCGGCCGCGCCGGCTTGCTGTCATCACGACCCCGAAAATGCATGACCAGCCCATCCAGAAAATGCCCCAGGAACGCATCGCTGCACGCAACGAATCCGGGCTCATCCTCTTTCATCATGAAAGCCAGCAACTCGTCCTTCTTCACCTCAAGCGCGGGATCAGAAAGCTGAGCAATCTCCAACACCCGCTTGTCACTCAAGTCGAGCATGTAACGAATGCTGCGAAGGATGTCGTTGGTAGTCATGGAAGGCCCGAAAGGTAATACTCGGCTGCGATACGGTAAGAACCAAAGCCATACTGGTGCTTGACAGCGAGATTCTACGTGGTGCAGCGCGAACGCTCATTGAAATCACGATGCAGCAGTTCCGATCAATTAGCTGCTGCCCGACCGGGAGCATCACATTCAACCGCAAGCACGGTCTGGCGCCGATCGAGAATGTGCTGCTCGTAGTTCTTCGTTGCGGCATTCTCGCGGTACTGATCGCGCAGCCGACACGGCGTGAAGCCCAGTGCCTGGGTCAACAACTCAGCGTTCTTCATATCGTCGATCAGTATATCCCCGCGCAGGACCGCTTTCCCATCTCAATGGCATTGAATTTTGGAATCTACCGGCGGACTCAGTGCTCTAGACGCGCAGTTGTTTCAGCGCGGCAACGCTTACTGCGATATCAGGAGAGTCGTGCCAGCATCTCCGCATACAAATGCTGCAGTTTCCCGCGTACTTCCTCCTGATGGGCAGTGGCCGAGATGCCGCACAGTTTTTCGATTGCCAGCGTCCCCTCCATAAGGACGAAAATCAGGTGCGCGGCGGCCTCATGCACTTTTGCGTCGGATCCGACATATCGCTTAAGTCCTAGCGCGCCGTTGTCGAGGCTAGCGTGCTCCGCCAGGACATCCTCAATGTCGGCATGTGTCGGACTGCTGTGAAGCGCGTAGTCGCGAACGTAGATATCGAGCATCGATGCGGCGACAGCGACGTCACGCACTTGTGTGAGGCAATGATGTTTAGTGGCAGCGAGTTCGCGTTTGAGTGCATCGACCTTCGCGTCACATTCCGTGCGCTGCGCGGGCGAGAGTGACTTGTTGTCTTCGAGGAACCGCTTGAGCGCTTGCATGCGCGCGTGTTTGGATTTGTACATAAGGCGCAGAAAGAAGTCTGCGCCGCCAGCGAAGTTCTGCGGATATCCCAGTGCGCTGAGCGCAAACAAGGCCTCCAGCGCTGACCGCACGAGGACACTAGCGCTGATGAGATTTCCGCAGCGCACCGCATCGAGCGCACAGTGCGCAAGCTCAAGGATGCGGCTGGCGTATGCGATACCGGCGATCTGCACGCGATCAGTCGAATTGATGGGGTGTTGAACTGCCGTGACGAACTCATTGAAGGCCTTCTTGAGGGCCTCGGCGCATTCGGGATAGGTCGACCCAAACGTCTCGGAAAGCTGGCGCGTTTCGTGTTCTACAGCGTCGAAGGTTGATCGTCTTATCATCCTCAGGCGTGAGTTCGTTGATTCCAAGAAGTGCCGTCTGCGGCGCGCCGATAAAAAGGGGTGGTGGCGGATGGAAGAAATTTGAGCAAGCATCAATCGACCAGCCGTTCGAGCAATTACGCACCTGCACCGCATTCGGTCAAACGCAGCCCTCAGGCGAGGCGTGGCCTTCGGCGAGAGCGCCAGTCTTGCCGCAATTATTGCATTGACCAGTTTCGATGGGCGACGACGAGAGTCTTCGCAGACGGGCGTAGTGTTTTGGTTTCGAAGCGCTCATGACGGAACTGAGACCAAATGCACCAACTTTTAACGGCGCGTTCAAGAATTCCTCGTACCAAATCTCATTATGGTGGTCGGGGACGGACTGCGAAGGCAGGATGCCGAAGCGAACGCCACAGGCGGCCCCAAAGGGGTGAGCGGCAGGAGCCGCGAATCATCGAACCGTCCTCTTCACCGGTTCGATTCCAGCACAGCCTTCGACCAACGCTCAACAGTCGTCGTGGTTTAGCCAATTTGAAGGTGGTGGCCGGGGACGGACTGCGTAGGCATGGATGCCGGAGCGAACGCCGCAGGCGGCCCCGAAGGGGTGAGCGGCAGGAGCCGCGAATCATCGAACCGCGTCTTTCCGGTTCGATTCCCAGCATCGCCCGTGATCGAGCACGAACGCTCGTAGTCATGACACAACGTCATTGGTGGCC
>JBATAQ010000190.1:0-5308 GCA_049661925.1 Dokdonella sp. | reverse complement strand
GCAGCGCACCCGAAGCGGCGGAGTGAGTCGCGGAGGTTGAATCATCCCTGTAGCCCGGCACGCGCAGCGCGCCGGGACTTCCCCTCTCCCCAACCCCTCTCCGCGAGGGGCGAGGGGCTTTCGAAGCGTAGTGATTTGCGGAAGTTGAAACAGTCCCGTGGCCCGCACACGCAGGGCGCCGGCATCGGCTATCAACGTTCAGAGCCCCTCGCCCCTTGCGGGAGAGGGGTTGGGGAGAGGGGAAGTCCCGGCGCGCTGCGCGTGCCGGACTACGGTTTACGAGTTGATCGCGAAGTATCTTGCGTGTCGGGTACGGATCGATCCGCTAATCTAGCGTTGTAGGAGCAGATCATGAAGAAAGTCATCATCGGTCTCACGACGCAACGTGAGGTTCGCTCGCGCGTACTGGCTATCGCCTGTGGGGAACATCAGCCGCGGTCGAACGAACCGAAAATCTGGTTCACCTCGATGCGCTCGCTCGCCGAAGTGTTGTCCGACGACAACCGCGCGCTGCTGCGTGTGATCCGGGAACAAAAGCCCGAATCGCTCAGCCAGCTTGCCGAGTTCACCGGACGCGCTCGCAGCAATTTGTCGCGTACGCTCAAGACGATGGAGCACTATGGGTTGGTGGAACTGCGCCGCACTATGCGAAACGTGCGCCCCATCGCCAAGGCCAGCGAGTTCGTCATCCAGGCGGCGTGATGTGGAACTGTGGTGGACGATTGGGCGCTGTACGATAGCTCCGGCAATGCACCCGTGCTGCTGGAGTGGGGAGAGAACCCGTGAAACAGGATTTGTCCAAGGCCAAGAATCCCGCTCTGCGCGGCTCGCTTGCCGCCATGCAGCGTCTAGCGCAAAAGGCACGCAAGATTGCCATCGAAACTGCCACTGCCCTCATCGTGGTGAAGGACGGCAAATTGCTGCGCATTCCTGCCGCGCAGTTGCGCGAACAGAACGAGGCCGCGTAAGCAACGGGCCGTCGCGCCGCTTCAGCGCTTTTGCTTCGACAACCAACTGTCCAGCGCATTGCCGAACGCCTGGCGATCACGAGCATGGAAGGCGGCGGGGCCGCCGGTGTTGACGCCGGCGCCGCGTAGTTCGTCCATGAAGTTGCGCATCGACAATCGCTGGGCGATGGAGTCGGCGGTGTACAACTCGCCGCGCGGGTTCAACGCGACGGCAGCTTTCTCGACGACCAGCGCAGCGAGTGGAATGTCGGCAGTCACGACCAGGTCGCCGGGTTCGCAGCGACTGACGATCTCACTGTCGGCCACATCCAGCCCGCCCGGCACCTGCACGCTGTTGATGAATTTTGATGGCGGCGTGCGCACCCACTGATTGGCGACCAGTGTCACTTGCACCTGCGCACGGTCGGCCGCGCGAAACAGGATGTCCTTGATCACGCCGGGGCAGGCGTCGGCATCAACCCAGATCGTCATGCGCGGCAATGACTGGCGATCAGCCGCCGTTCTTCATCAGCCAGGCGTCGATCGCAGGCAAGCGTTCCTTGCGCACCATTTGCCGGTAGGTGATGTTCGCGATCACGGTGTCGGCAACTCGGCGGGAACCTTCGGCGATATGCGCCTTGGCGTAGGTGTTTATCTTGCCGATCATTGCCGGATCGTTCGAGCTGCCACCGATGCCCGGATAAAATTGACTGGCGTTGGGGTCGACCAGCTTGTCGATCTCGGTGCGATGGGCCATGGCGAATTTCCATGCCATGTCCGGATGGTAGTAGCCGACTGCGCCGATCATGCCTGCGCCGTTGGTGGCACCGGGCTCGTCGGTGATGGCCATGTTCAGTGCCTGCCTGGCCAAGGCATCGTCGCTGGCGACTGCCAACAGCGTATACAGACCGTCCTTCACCAGCGCGGACGTCTCGGCTTTTGCCATCGCGTGCAGCTTTTCCCAGGTGGCGGCATTCGCAGTGCGCGCAACCACGATGTAAACGGTCTTGCGCAGCGCGGTCGGTATCGCTTTCGGGTCGGAATCTTGCGCTGCAAAGCGCCGGTTGGATTCGTTGATCAGGTCGGCATCGCCCACATCGGCCAATACCTCGATCAACTGCGTGCGCAGGATCGTGGTCGGAGCACCTTCATCCGCCCTGGCTTCCCAGCCGATGCGCGCGAATACCGGTTTCAGCGTCCTGATGGCGAACGTATCGAAACGCTGCTGCCGCGCCTTGTCGCCGCGGTAGTAGTTGTGCAGGTTCGAAAAGCTGGTCGCAATGTTTGCCCAGATGCGCGGGTCTGCGTCAGCCGGTGTCTTCTGCACCAGGTCGAGGAAGCTGGATGCCGGCTGCAAACCCGCCAAGCCCAGCGCCCAGCTTTCGTCCATCAGGCCGAGCTGATCGATCGGCTCCAGCTTCGTGAAGTCGTTCTTGATCGCGTTGACGTCGGCTGGCGCATACAAGGTGCGGTAGTAGCCGCTCTGACCGGCGTTGACCAGTACGGGACCGCATCCCGGAACTTCGAGAGTCGCCTTGCCGTCGACGACGGTACGCGCATCCTCGCTGCTGCCGATGCTCCTCGCGATCACCGGCACATGCCACTTGAGTGCAGTCTTGTTCGGGCGATCCTTGGTGAATTCGCCCTGGGTCAGGGACAGCGTGGTGTTGCCGTCGTGGCAAGCCGACGACGTCACGCGGATCAAGGGAATGCCCGGCTGCAAAGTGAAGTCGTGCGCAATCTGAGTGACTGGCTTGCCAGCGACGGCTTGCAAGGCCTTCCACAAATCATCGGACACGGCGCTGCCGTGGGCGTGCGCCTTGATGTAGTTGCGCACCCCTTCACGCCATGGGTCCGCGCCGACGTACGCTTCGAGCATCGCGATCACCGCTTGCCCCTTCAAGTAGGTGATGGCATCGAATGACTGCGTGGCCTGCTCGACCGTGTCGATGCGCTGAACAATCGGATGAGTAGTGGCGACCGCGTCTCGCGACATTGCCCTTTCGCGAGTGCCAACGGCGTCGAGGCTGGTTTGCCATTCCGGGTGCAGCTTGGCGCTGGTGCGCGATTCCATCCACGACGCGAAGCCCTCGTTGAGCCACACGTCGTCCCACCAGCGCATGGTGACCAGGTTGCCGAACCACTGGTGAGCGATCTCATGCGCGGCAGTGATGAAGATGTTCTGCTTGTCCGCCTCGGTCGAAATCGCCGGATCCATCAGCAAGACATATTCGAAGGTGTAGATGGCACCCCAGTTTTCCATGGCGGAGAACACCCCGCGGCCTGGCGAAGCGATGTTGTCCAGCTTCGGCAACGGGTACGGCACGCCGAAATATTCGTTGTAGTCGTGCAGGATGGTCCTGGCCGAATCCAGCGCAAACTTCGCCTGGTCGGTCTTGCCCTTCTGCGTGATGACGCCGATCTCGGTAGCGCCCGACATCGTGGTGGCGCGGTCGAAATCACCGACCCCGAAGAACAGCAGATAGGTCGACATCTTCGGCGACTGCTGAAACTGCACGCGACTCATGCCATCGCCGATGTCCTTCTTCGACGTCGCCGGCATGTTGCTGACCGCCATTTCATCGCTCGGCACAGTCGCTTCCAGCGTGAACGTGGCCTTGTACGCCGGCTCGTCCCACGACGGTATGAAGCGGCGCGCGTCGGACGGCGCGAACATCGTGTACAGCGCGCGCTTCTTGCCCGATGCGGTGTCGTAGTCGATCGCGAAGAGACCGTTGGCCTGGGTTCCGATCTTGCCGGCGTAGGTCATCGACAAGGTGTAGCCGCCCGGCGTCAACGTGTGGCTGAATGTGAAGGTGGCGGTTTGCGTTTCGGCATTCAACGCCACCTTGGGATCGGCGTACGCCATGCGGTTCTTCAGCGAGGTCAGGCTGACCTTGGAGAACGTCAAGTCCAGCGCGTTCAAGGTGATGCTGTCGGTGGTCGTGAGCACGTCGATCGACACCGTCACCCGGCCGTCGAAGGTCAACTTGTCGGCATGTGGTACCACCGCCACGTCGTAATGCGTCGGGCGCACGCCGCGCGGAAGCTGGGTGGTGGTCAACGGTTCGGAGTCGGTGCTGGCCTCGGGCATGGCCGAGCTGGCATTGATCGACGCGCTGGCCAGAAGCAGGCCAATGATGGAAATCAGATAGCTACGCATACAGGACGCTCCTTTCCGTGATTAAGAGTGAACCGACCGAGCCTCGCACTGTTTGGGGAAGGCGGCAAGGTGTCGGCGGGAGGATAAACGATGGCAACGCAGTGGCGGACGTCTGGATATGACCGGAACGGGGTGGCCGGAACGAGGTCTATCTTCGGATTATGCAGCTGACGAGGCTGTCGTCGAAGACTAGACTGAAGCCGGCAGCGCACGTTTCCGGTCACGTTTGAACCGTGACCCGCTTTTCGGACCACGTCAGGATCACTCGCCCGGGTGATAAACCCGCTCGGTGTGGCCTTCGAGTTGCTCCGGCCAGAAGTACACGCTGCGCAGGTTGCCGGTGGTGTAGCGCTCGGCCTGGTCGTTGAAGTGCGGCGAGTCGGGATGCCCGCTTTCGCCGCCGGCGGTGATGGCGCGGGCGCTGACCTTCGGGCCGAATTCGACGGCGGCGACAAAGCTGTTTCCGCTGGTGCCGTAGTAGCGTTTGGTGCCCGGCCAGCGCTGTCCGCCGAAGGCCGCCAGCGAACCCCAGAGTGACGACACAAATGGCACCGGAATGCTTGGCTGCTTGTCATCGAACGTCTGCACGATGTCGCCATTGATGCGCTGGAAGCGGTTGATTTCGCCCCACGGCACGCCCCAGCTGCCGAAGTCTTTTTCAAGCTGGTCTGATGCCTGGACGAGTGCATTGAGACGCTTCTTGGCGGTTGGGCCTGGGGCACTTCCGGGCTCGTTCACGAGATCCCACAGTCTGTCGCCCCAGAACACGGCCAGCGAGGTTGGCATCGAGGCAATGCCCCAGCGGTAATCCCAGTCGCGCAGCAACTGGATTTGCCCGACCAGTTTCGCGCGCAGCGGATCGTTCGTCGGTAGCGCGTCGTAGTCCGCGACGAGGATCGGCACGTGCTGCGCAAAGGCCGGCAGGTAGGAATCGAATGCGAGCGTGATCAGGGACGGCAGGGTGACGTTGTTGATATCGGTGAGCAGGCGCATGGCATTCACGCCGCGCGGATTCTCGCCGAAGGTATCCATGTAGCGCGGGTAGTCGGCTTGCTTCGGGCTGTCCGCGCCGGCAGCCGAATAAGGCCAGTTGTTGGTGTTGTAGGTCCAGCCGTTCGATGGGTTGACCACCTGGGGCAACTGGTCGAGCGGCGTCAGACCTTGCCAGTCGGCATCGACATTGCTGCCGTCGACCGGC
>JBATAQ010000189.1:0-13152 GCA_049661925.1 Dokdonella sp. | reverse complement strand
CACCATCAACAAGGCGATAACCGAAGTCGGCATTCCCGGCTTCGCGGTGTCGATTGTCGAGGATGGCAAGAGCACCTACGCCAAGGGCTTCGGCGTACGGCGCCTCGGCGGTTCCGAACCGGTCGATGCCGACACGCTATTCATCATCGGATCGACCAGCAAGGCGTTCACCAGTGCTGCGCTGGCAATCCTGGTCGACGATGGCAAGATCGGCTGGGACGACAAGGTGATCGACCACCTGCCCGGCTTCCAGATGTACGACGCCTGGGTGACCCGCGAGATGACCGTACGCGATCTGCTCGTGCATCGCAGCGGGCTGGGCCTGGGCCAGGGCGATTTGCTGGCGATACCGCGCACCTCGCGCAGCCGTGCCGAAATCGTCCACGCCGTGCGCTTCCTGAAACCGGCGACCAGTTTTCGCAGCGGTTATGCCTACGACAACGTTCTCTATGTCGTCGCGGGCGCCGTAGTTGAAGCGGTCAGCGGCCAGCGCTGGGAGGATTTTGTGCGCGATCGGATTTTCAAACCCGCCGGCATGACACGTTCGACGACCGACGAAGCCGACCTGTTCAAGACCGACAATAGGGTGCAACCACATGCACGCACGACCGGCCGCATTCGCGGCATGGGACCGCTGGCGATGCTCGACGAGCGCCAGGGCCTGCCGCAGGTGATGGCGCCCGCCGGCATGATTGCATCCAGCGCCAACGACCTGTCGCATTGGCTGGCGATCCAGTTGGCGCAGGGTGCCCTGCCCGGCTCCGACAAGGCCGACTCAAATCAGGCCAATCCAAACAACGATGCGCCACGCCTGTTCAGTGCGGCGGCGTCGAAAGAGATGTGGACCCCGCAGGTGATGACGCCGATTTCGGGCTATCCGCCGCCGCTCGACGCCCTCACTCCGCTTTTCTCGGCGTACGCGCTGGGTTGGAGCGTTGAAGACTATCGCGGCGTCAGGATCATCCAGCATGGCGGCGCGGTGCTGGGCGAACAGTCATCGTTTGTGTTGATCCCGAGCCTCAACGTCGGCTTCACCATGCAAGCCAATTCCGAGGACGGCGGCGTGGTGATGAAAGGATTGACGTACCAGTTGCTCGATCACTATCTCGACGCTCCAAAGCACGACTGGATCGCGGATTTCGCGGCTTACAAAAAGAATCGCGTCGCGGTCGCATTGAAAGCTCTCGATACGATGACTGCCGAAGCGAAGCCATCCAAGCCGTCACTGCCGTTGAGCGGATACGCCGGTAGCTACACCGATCCCTGGTATGGCCCGATCAGCGTCAGCGAAAGCAAGGGCAAGTTGCGCATCGACTTCAAGCAGACGCCGAACATGGCGGCCACGCTGGAGCATTGGCAATACGACACCTTCCGCACGCGCTGGGACGACAAGACCATCGAAGCCGCCTACGTCACCTTTTCACTGGATGCCGCCGGCAAGGTCGCGCAAATCACCATGAAGGCGATTTCACCATTGGCGGATTTCAGCTACGACTTCCACGACCTGCTGTTCACGCCGACGCCATCGAAATAAATTGACCCAGTTGCTAGCATTCGCCTTCGGGCTCGCCGGGTTCAGCGCGAACTATTGAGCCAAATTGGTCAAGCAATCGCGCAACAACAATCGGAGAGTGACGATGAATCGAATGCCTGCATCACTGCTTGCATCCGCGCTGGCAATTGCAATCGCCGGTTGCGTGTCGACACCGCCTTCCCTTGACGCGGTGGAGCAGTACGATCTATTGATCCGCAACGGCGTGGTTTACGACGGCAGCGGAAGTGCGTCGCAGCATGTTGATGTTGCCGTGCGTAACCAACGCATCGCAGCGTTGTTGCCGCCAGGCAGCGATGCACGCGCGACGCAGGTCGTGGATGCGAAGGGGTTAGCGGTTGCTCCCGGCTTTATCAACACCTTGAGCTGGGCGGTGGATTCGCTCATTGCCGACGGTCGCGGCATGAGCGACACGAAACAGGGTGTGACCCTGGAAATATTCGGCGAAGGCTGGTCGATGGGGCCGCTGAACGACACGATGAAAGTCGATGCCATCAAGCAGCAGGGCGACATCAAATATCCGATCCAATGGACGACGCTCGGCGAGTACCTCGACTATCTGCAACAGCGCGGCATCACACCGAACGTCGCCTCGTTCGTCGGCGCTACCACGGTACGCATCCATGAACTGGGTGAGGATGATGTTGCACCCAACGCGGCGCAACTTGCCCGCATGCAGGATCTGGTGCGCCAGGCGATGCATGAAGGCGCACTGGGCGTGGGCGCATCGTTGATCTATCCGCCGGCTTTCTTTGCCAAACCGGAAGAATTGATCGCGCTGTCGATGGCCGCAGCAGAAAGCGGTGGTGGTTATGTCGCCCACATGCGCAACGAATCGAGCCATCTGCTCGACGCTGTCGACGCGACCATCGCCGTCGCCCGCGCTACCGGTCAACGCGCCGAGATTTATCACTTCAAGGCGGCGGGTGAAGATAATTGGCCGCTGATGGCGCAGGCCATCGCACGCATCGAGCGGGCGCGCGCGCAAGGCGTGCCGGCCAGCGCCAACATGTACGCCTACACCGCAGGCGCAACCGGCGCGACGGCGAGCCTGCCGCCCTGGGTGCAGGCCGGCGGCCACGATGCAATGATCGCGAGGCTCAAGCAGGCCAGCGTGCGCAAGCGCGTCATCGCGGAGATGAAAGCACCGATCGGTGATTGGGAAAACCTCTACAAACAGGCCGGCTCGGCTGACCGCGTGCTGTTTATCGGCTTCAGGCGCGACAAGCTCAAATCATTCACTGGCAAGACCTTGGCCGAGGTGATGGCGATGCGCGGCACAACAGCCGAAGACACCTTGATCAACTTGATCATCGAGGATGATTCGCGCGTCGACACCGCTTATTTCCTGATGAGCGAGGACAACGTCGAGCTGGGCCTGAAACAGCCGTGGGTGAGCCTGGGTTCCGATGCGGAATCTTCCGCACCGGAAGGTGTGTTCCTGAAATCAAGCACACATCCGCGCGCCTACGGCAACGTCGCGCGCTTCCTCGGCCACTACGTGCGCGACCGCAAACTGATGTCGCTGGCCGAAGGCATTCATCGCCTGACCGGGCTACCGGCGCAGAACTGGAAATTGAAGGATCGCGGCTGTCTTGCCGTGGGCTGTCATGCCGATATCGTGGTGTTCAATCCAGCCACCATCGTCGATCACGCCAGCTACGAGCAGCCGATGCAATATGCCACCGGCGTCATCGATGTTTTTGTCAATGGCGTGCAGGTGCTGCGCGATGGCGAGCACACCGGCGCGACGCCGGGACAGGTGGTGCATGGTCCCGGTTGGTCCGGTGTCGAGGATGGGCCAATCCCCCACTAGGGATGATCAGAGCATCCCTAGCGAACCCGTCTGCCCAGTCCACGATGGACGCGCCGATGTTGGGGCAACGCTGGCTACTTCTTCAACGTGTCCGGGTAGTCTTCGATGCGGGCCTGCGATGATGGACGCTCGGCTTGCAGGCGTTTCGCGACCGCTTCGGCTTCGCGCATCACGCGCAGAGTGTTGCCGCCGGCAAGCTTGGCAAGGTCGGCATCCGCCCAGCCGCGACGCGCCAGCTCGACTAGTAGCGCCGGATATTTGTCGACGCCATCGAGGCCGTCCGGCGTATCGGGAATGCCATCGAAATCGGAACCCAGGCCGACGTTGTCGACGCTGGCGACATCGCGGACGTGCTCGATGTGATCGGCCACCATCGCAATTGTGACGGTGGGTTTCGGATGCTGTCGATCCCATTCGGCGAGTGCTGCGGCAGCACGTTCCGGTTGGCCGATGTAGAGACCAAACAATGGCGGTGAGTTGTAGCGGGTTTTCTCGGCGGCACGGTCGGCGTCCCAATGCGCGCGTTGCGCCGACACGTAACCGGGATAGAAATTCACCATCAGAACGCCACGGTTCTTCGCGAGCAGCTTCAGTACATCATCCGAAACATTGCGTGGATGATCGTTCAAGGCGCGCGTGTCGGAGTGCGAGTAAACCACCGGTGCCTTGGTGATTTCCAGCGCGTCCTTCATCGTCTTCTCGGACACATGACTGAGGTCGATCAGCATGCCGAGTCGATTCATTTCGGCGATCACTTCACGACCGAAGCCGGTCAAGCCATTGTGTTTCGGGTCTTCCGTTGCCGCGTCCGCCCAGTCCGTATTCCGACTGTGCGTTAGCGTCATGTAGCGAACGCCGAGCACATACATCTGCCGCAACACCGGCAGCGAATTGTCGATCTGGTGACCGCCTTCGATGCCGATCAACGACGCGACGCGGCCGGCCTTTTGGATGCGAACAATGTCGTCGGCCGTGTAGGCCATCTCAAGGTCGCGCGGGTATTTTTCGACCATCCTTCGAACGACATCGATTTGTTCCAGCGTGGTCTTCACCGCTTCCGGGCCGGTCGTTGTCGGCGGAATCCACACCGACCAGAACTGGCCGCCGACGTGACCTTCGCGCAGGCGAACGACGTCCGTCATCAACAACGAGCGCTCGGTCGACGGCGGCAGGGTTCGATTGTCGATGGCGAGATCGACCTTGCCGCCACGATCACGGATTTCCCATGGCAAGTCATTGTGACCGTCGATCAACGGCGTCTTCGCCAACACCTTTTCCACGCGCGTCAGCAATCGAGCGTCATCGCTTGATGCCGCCGTCGCCGCCACTGCAGAAACGCTTGCGAGATTTGCAAGAATGAGTAGCGATGCGCAAATGCGGTTCATTCGGATTCCATTGAAAGTGCTGGCAGATTGAAACTCGGATTTCTTGAAGTCGATGACGTCGTCGCCAAACGCATGAGGTGGGCCAAAATACCAGCCCGCCGTCTTGCAGATCGGCAACTCTTTCTTCAAGTCGCAGATCGATGATAAGCGACATCGACCGTCACTCACCGGTGGCGATACCGGAACGGACGGGACTCACCGACGTATCGCTGTATCAAGCTACTCTTCGACTCGCAGTTCGTCGCGTTTGCCTCTCGCAAGATCGCGCCGTCGCAGCAGTCGAAATGCGGCCGGGATCACCAGCATGGAAAGTAGCGGTGCCGTGATCATGCCGCCAACCATCGGTGCGGCGATCCGTTGCATGACTTCCGATCCCGCTCCTGTGCCGAGCAGGATGGGAAGCAGGCCGGCAAGAATCACGGCCACCGTCATGGCTTTGGGCCGAACGCGCAACAGGCTTCCTTCGAGGATCGCGGCGTCAAGTTCCTTTTCGCCCGCGTCGGGGTTGTTGGCCAGCTGCCGGTCCCAGGCTTGTTGCAGATAGAGCAGCATGATGACGCCGAACTCTGCGGCGACGCCGGAAAGCGCGATGAAGCCAATGATGGTTGCGACGGAAATGGCATGGCCAAGCAGCCAGATCAACCAGAGGCCACCGACCAGTGCAAGCGGCAGGGTGAGCATGATGACCACCGCATCACCCACGCGCCGGAACATCAGGTAGATCAGCAGGAACACGATGGCCAAGGTCGCCGGCACGACCAGCCGCAACCGTTCCAATGCACTTTGCAGATACTCGAACTGCCCAGACCACGCCAGCGTGTAGCCGGTCGGCAGTTCGATCTTTTGCGCGATGCTCTCCTGCAAGGATTCGACCTGCCTGGCCAGATCCTGATTGTTGGTATCGACGTAGACATACGTCGCTAATTGACCGTTCTCGCTCTTGAGCATCGGCGGGCCAGCGCTGAGACCGATGTCGGCAACTTGCCCCAGCGTGACCTGACTGCCACTGGGCGTCACGATCGGCATAGCGCGCAGCGCCGACAGCGAGTCGCGCTGTGATCGTGGATAGCGCAACACGATCGGATAGCGCTCCAGGCCTTCAACCGTCTGGCCAATCGGTGCACCGCCGACCGCCATCGCAATCAGCGACTGCACGCGGGCCTGAGTCAAGCCGTAGCGCGCCGCCGCTTCTCGTCGCACCTTGATATCGACATAGCGTCCACCGGCGGCACGATCCGAAACAACCGAAGTGACGCCGGGCACGTCCTTCACCACCGCTTCGATCTTCGACGCCAACTGCTCAAGGCGATTCGTATCCGGCCCCAGCACCTTTATGCCGATTGGGCTCTTGATGCCGGTGGCGAGCATGTCGATGCGATTGCGAATGGGGTAGACGAACAAGTTGGTGATGCCCGGCACCTTGACCGCGGCATCCAGTTCGCCCTTGAGCTTTTCGATCGTCATGCCGGCGCGCCACTGATCCTTCGGCTTGAACGTGATCGTCGTCTCGAACATGGTCAGTGGCGCCGGATCAGTCGCCGAGTCGGCGCGGCCAGCTTTTCCGAATACGTGATCGACTTCGGGCACGGTCTTGAGCATGCGATCAGTGAGTTGCAGTAATTGCGCCGCCTTGCCGGCAGACAGTCCGGGCAACGCGGTTGGCATGTAGAGCAAGGTTCCTTCGTTGAGTGGCGGCATGAACTCGCTGCCCAAGCGGCTCCATGGCAATACTGCCGAGGCCATCAGCAGAGCGGCCGCGAGCAACACCATCTTCGGCGCATGAATCACCCAGTCAATCAGCGGCCTGTACCCTGCCGTCAACACACGGTTGACCGGATTGGAATGCTCGGGCCGAATGCGCCCACGCACCAGGTAACCCATCAGCACCGGGATCAAGGTGATCGATAATCCTGCCGCCGCCGCCATCGCATAGGTCTTGGTATAGGCCAGCGGTTTGAACAACCGACCTTCCTGCGCACCCAGCGCGAAAACCGGCAGGAAAGACAGCGTGATGATCAGCAGGCTGACGAACAATGCCGGCCCTACCTCGGCGACCGACTCACCAACCAGTTTCCAGCGTTCGGCGGTCGTGGGTTCCTTGCGATCCTCGTTAGCCAGTTGCCACGCTTCAATATGTTTGTGGGTGTTCTCGATCATCACGACGGCTGCATCGACCATCGCGCCAATCGCGATCGCGATGCCGCCCAGCGACATTAGATTCGCACTGACGCCCTGCCAGTGCATGACGATGAAAGCGGCCAGCACACCCAGTGGCAGCGTGATCACGGCGACCAGCGATGAGCGCAGGTGCCACAGGAACAATACGCAGACCAGCGCGACGACCAGGAATTCTTCCAGCAGTTTTTGCGACAGGTTGTTGACGGCCGCGCGAATCAACAAAGAGCGATCATAGGTTGTCACCACCTCGACGCCCTCGGGCAGGCTTTGTTGCAGTTCCGCCAGTCGCGCCTTCACCGCATCGATGGCAGTGAGCGCGTTCTTGCCCGAGCGCAGGATGACCACGCCGCCGGCAACTTCGCCCTCCCCGTCCAGCTCAGCGATGCCACGACGCAAGCTTGGCCCGCGACGAACCTGAGCGACCTCGCGCAACAGTATCGGCACGCCCTTGTTGCCGGTCATGATCGGCACGGATTCGAAATCTTCGCGTGACGCGAGATAGCCTTCGCTGCGGATCATCAATTCCGCTTCGCCCTGCTCGATGACCGAACCGCCGGTGGCGCCGTTGGCGTCCTTGATGGCTGATTCAACCTGCTGCACGGTCAAGCCGCGTGCGGCCAAGGCCTGCGGATCGACGACGACCTGCCAGGCCCGAACCATGCCGCCGACGCTGGCAACTTCAGCAACATCGGGCACGGTCTTGAGGCGGTAGCGCAGGAACCAATCCTGCAAAGCGCGCAGTTCCCCAAGATCATGTTTGCCGCTGCGATCAACCAGCGCGTATTCGTAAATCCAGCCGACGCCGGTGGCGTCTGGCCCAAGTGCCGGGCTGACACCGTCAGGCAACTTGTCGCGCACCTGGCTGAGATATTCGAGGACGCGTGACCGCGCCCAATACGGATCGGTGCCGTCGGCGAACAAGACGTAAACATACGAGTCACCGAAGAACGAAAACGCGCGCACCGTGGTTGCACCCGGCACCGACATCATCGTCGTGGCCAGCGGATAGGTGACCTGATCCTCGACAATCTGCGGCGCCTGACCTGGCCAACTGGTACGCAGGATCACCTGCGTGTCGGAAAGGTCGGGCAAGGCATCCAGTGGCGTACGTGTCACCGCGATGATGCCGGTGATGGTCAACGCCGCTGCGGCGACCAACACCAGAAAACGGTTGTTGATCGACCAGTAAATGATGCGGCCGATCACTGCATGTGCTCCGCATGGTCCATGTCGTGCGCTGCGTCCGCCGGAGGCTGTTGCTGCTTCGTGTCTGTGTCCAGCACGTGCATGTGTTCCATGTCATCGGCAGGCATCGCGTTGCCGGCTTCATCGTCGGCATCCGGCGCTGACAATCGATCCAACGCGCCGGACAGACTGGCTTCGGAATCAATAAGGAATTGACCCGACACGACCACGCTCTCGCCGCCATCCAGCCCTTTCAGAATTTCTGTCTTGCCGCCGGCCGAGCGTCCCGTGACCACGCGCACGGGCCTGAAGCGACCCTCGCCTTCAGATACGATTAGCCGTGCGTTGCTGCCCGACGAGATCAGCGCTTCTTCCGGCACCAGGGGATGGCTTTCACCGCCAGCACTTGTGAATTGCAGGTCTGCAAACATGCCGGGCGCCAGTCGATGACCAGGATTGTCGAGCACGATGCGCGCCATCTGGGTGCGAGTACCGGTGTCGAGATTTGGCAGCAACGACTCGACTTCGCCATCGAACGTCTCACCCGGAAAAGCACTGACGCTGGCTTCGACGCGAACGCCCGGGGAAATGCCGGCAACTTGCTCCTGCGGGATGGCGGCTTCTACCCAAACCGTGTCCAGTCCATTGACCGTCATCAATGGCATGCCCGCTTGCACGCGCTGGCCTTGTCGCACATCCAGCGTGCTGATCAAGCCATCGGCCGGTGCGCGCAGCACCACTCGAGGATTGCCACCGCGCAAGTCCTTGATCTGGCTGTCGTCCATCCCCAACACTCGCAGACGATTGCGCGCCGCGCTCTGCAAGGCACGAGCATCGGCGGAATCGGCGCGGCCGAGTGCAAGATATTCCTGCGCTGCCGCACTCCAATCGGGCGCGACCAGTTCAGCCAGCGCCTGGCCTTTCTTTACCGATTCGTACGGCGCGCGCACAAACAGTTTTTCGATGATGCCGTTGGCTCGGGCGCTGATTTCGTACGCCGTACGCCGGTCCCAGGCAATGCTTCCTGGCACGCGCGCGCCTGCCGACAATGTGCCGATTTCCACCTTGCTCGTGCGCACACCCAGGTTCTGCCTTGTGCTGCCATCGACGGTGACCACGTTTGCATCCGCAGCGCCCCCGTCCGCATATTTCGGCACCAGTTGCATATCCATGAAGGGGGATTTTCCCGGCTTGTCGAACTGCTTGTCGGGGACCATCGGGTCGTACCAATAGAGAGGTTCTTGCTTGGCCGGTGTTTTCGATTCGGCGTACTTGGGCAGCAGTTCCATGTCCATGAAGGGTGATTTGCCCGGCTGATCGAAGTGCTTGTCGGGCCTCATCGGGTCGTACCAATACAGGACGGGTTTGTCTCCGACAGCGCTGGCGACCGGCGTAGCAGCATGGCGCGTGCCCAGCCAATATCCGACGCTGCCAACCAGCAGGAGTGCGGCGATGAAAGCCACGGCGATAACAGCGGAATGCTTGCGGGAGCGGTTCATCGCGTGATCTCCAGATTATTCGCAGTACTGCCGTCGAACGGATCGCTGTCGGGTAGCAGATAGGCCAATTCGACCCACGCCTGTCCCCATGCCGCGAGCAAATCGGCGTAGTCGAGCCGGGCATCGATTTCGTCGCGTCGTGCATCGAGCCACTCCTGTAGCGAAGCACCACCCGAATAGGCGGCCAGAGCCGTGCTGGTTCGATCACCCGAGAGCGGCAACAGGGTGTCGCGCGAGCGGGCCACCTGCCGCCCCACTCCCTGCCATCGGGCAAACGCCTTGCGCACGTATTCGGCCTGCATGCGACGCGCATCCTCACGGCTCGCGCGCAAGGATTGCAGATCGGCATTCCGGGCCGCGATGCCGCGATCCTGGCGATTGCCGGAGAACAACGGCAGGCCAATGCCGATTTCCAGCCAGGCCACGTTCGATGCGCCCGCACCACGCTGCGCCAATCCTGCACCGACGCTCCAGTCGGGGCGCTTCTCGGCGCGCGCCAAGGTCAAAGCGGCTTCAGCCGAAGCCTCTTGCGCATCCCAGCTCAACAGCGGTCCCTGGCGATCAAGCGTCGACAACAGTTGAGCTTCGGGCACCGGGGCCTGTGCGAAATCCGGTGGTGATCCGGCAGCGACCACGGGCATCTCTCCCAGCCACCGCTGCAAACCAGCGCGGGCTTGCTCGATGCGCGATTCGGCATCGTCAATACGATTCTGCAATTGCAGGTCCGTGCCACGTGCGGCCAGCGCATCACTCGCCGAACCGCCTCCGCCGGACAGGCGTGCCCGCGTCGCGCTCACCGCGAGCGTGGCCTGATCGTTTAAATCCCGGAGCAGGTCGCGTTGCTTCTGCGCAGCCCACAACTGCACCCACGCGGTTGCCGTCGCGCGCTTCACATCAAGCGTGGTGGTGACCGCGCGTGCATCGGCTTGTGCGAGCAGCGCCTGCGCCATGTCGCGCCGAGCTTCGCGCTTCGCTCGCGACGGCAGCGCCTGGCTCATGCCGATGCGGCGCATGGTCATCCGATCATCAGCAACGGTAAACGCATCCGGACCATTGATCGGAAGGTTCTGGATGCCGAACGCAAGCATGGGATCGGGCAAAGCGTCGGAACGCACGAGTTCCTCCGATGCGGCCGTGCGCGAAGCATCACGTGCCAGCAGGATCGGGGCACGTTCCACCGCCTGCTTCACGGCATCTTGAAGCTGCAGCACATCGGCGGCTGCAAACGCGCGCGGCAATGGCGTGAATGCCAGCAGCGCCAGAAAAGCCGAATACGCGAAGGCCTGACGAGAAGCAAAGCGCGACAGTAACGGCGCACGGCCAGCACACAATGAAACGTTCATGAGGACTCCGATCACACAAACACAAGATCGCAGCGACTGCATGGCAGTAGCTGCGTGACGTGGATATGAAAGGGAGCCCTAGATCAGCAGGCGGCAGTAACGGACGCGCGGCGGTGGATGCGCGCGTGCGATGGCGACATCGGACAGGAACCCGGATTGCCCGAGTCCATCAGAAACCGTCAGCATGAAACTGACGGGCGGCAAACCCAGCGCCGGCACGGCCGGAACAGCGTAGGTCATTGGCGACGTAGCGTCGGGCGCGCAATGCTTCTGGCAGAACGCATCCGGCACGTGGCCAGAATTGGACGCCATCGTCGGGCAGTCCTCGACCATCGTCATCGTAGTCGTCGGAACACCCGACATCGTGCAAGCGTAAGACGCCATCGCAAACTGCTGGAAAAGCAGCGATGCGATCAACAACAAAACAGTGATCGAGCGTTGGCGAATGCGCCGGGACATGGCCAACATCATAACCCTGCTGCACGACTTCGAGATTGATGAAGATCAACATTATTCGATTTTCAATGATGCAAAAGTCTCGTGCGGGTCCAGACTTTAATGTCCACATCGTCGCGGTTTCTGCACTAGGATCGGCGCGAATTGCGGTTCTCGTCGTCCGCGCTTTAAAGCAATGAACGACGACCCGCCGACGCCACCCCCGGACCGATCACGATGAAATCAACAACCCGACACATCCTCGCAACCAGCGCCATCATCGTAGTGCTGGCAATCGCGGCAACCGGCGCATTCGTCTGGTCGGGCGCGTACAACATCGGTGCCGACAGCCCGCATTGGGACGCGACACATAAGGTTATCGAGACGCTGCGCGATCGATCAATCAACGCGCGCCTGGATGGCATCCACGCGCCCGATCTTGACGATCCCGAGCGCATTCGGCTGGGTGCCGTGAATTACAGCGGCATGTGTACCGGCTGCCACCTTTCACCCGGCGTAGACGACACTGAAATTCGACCTGGCTTGTATCCAACTCCACCAAATTTGGCCGAGGCTGGACCGGATGACCCTCGACACATTTTCTGGGTCATCAAGCACGGCATCAAGATGTCGGCAATGCCGGCCTGGGGCAAGACTCACACCGACGAACAGATGTGGAACATGGTGGCTTTCCTGCAGAAGCTGCCCGGCATGACACCCGCCCAATACGAAAGTTTGGGTGGCAAGCCACCGGCAGAAGATGACGATCACATGCACGAGGGTAGCGGCGATCATCACGCTGGCGCAGCGCAGGATGAATCGCCAGAAAGTTCGCATGATGCGATGGATGCCCAGCAGGGTGAAATGCACACGCATGCCGATGGAACGACCGAGCGCCATCCAAAACCGGCACAAGAAGCAGCGCACAAGGACGACGGTCACCAGCATTGATCTGGCCGATTCCGACCGCACTTGCTCAAATCAACGATAGAGGAATCGAGAATGTCCAAGTACATGAAATTCGGCGCGATGATTGCCACGTCCACGGCGGTGATGTTCGTCTTGATGTATCTCAACACCTATGCCATCGACCACGTGTTTTTCAGCGAAACGCGTTTCTATATGGCGTTCGTCATGGGTGCGTCGATGGCCGTGGTCATGTTGTTGTTCATGCTCAAGATGTACGAAAGCAGGCAGGCGAACATCGCGATCATGCTGGGGAGCGTGGCAGTTTTCGGGGTCGCATTGTGGCTGGTCAGAAGCCAGGCCACAGTCGAGGACGTATCGTACATGCGGGCGATGATTCCTCATCACTCGATCGCCATTCTGACCAGCGGGCGCGCGCATATCCGCGATCCACGGGTTCGCAAACTGGCCGACGGCATCATCGAAGCGCAGGTCCGCGAGATCGCCGAGATGAAGCAGTTGATTGCCGACCTGGAGACCAACCCGGTGCCAGCGAACGCGCCAGATCTCGCACCCGTGCCGGTTAACTAGGGATGCTCTGATCAACCAGGCGCAGATGGCATGATGTCCGAAAGGTTCTCTGGGTGGGGTGTGTGGCGCAGTGCAGGCTGGCCACCTGGTCAAGCCGCGCGCGCCGGCCGGAGGGCCTTTCGGGCATCACCCATGCAATGAAATCAATCAGTTGGGCCGCATCTGTGCCTGGTTGATCAGAGCATCCCTAGGCAGCGGCACGGACGACCAAACGGTCAGATTGCGATCAATTGCTGAAAGCCGAGGCAGGTAGAGCGTGAGC
>JBATAQ010000188.1:0-17683 GCA_049661925.1 Dokdonella sp. | reverse complement strand
ACTGATTTCCATGAAGCGTCGGTGCCAGAACTGCAAGGTCAGCGGTAACTGGCCGGTGGGCAGCACGATCGGCGGCGAAACCAGTCGCTGGTCGCTGACCGTAGCCGGATCGGCGGCGAAGAACGACATCGTGCCGCTGTGCGGCTGCGTGCCTGACAGTGCCCAGGTATTGCCGGTGCCGCTGCTGGTCCAGCCGTTGGCACCAGATTCGAAACCGTAGCTGTAGGAATTGGTCGGTGAGGTTCCAATCGAGCAATCGCCTGGCTGCGCCACCGTCGTGAAAGCGAATACGGTCGGCGAACCGGCGGCTCCACCGCAGGGATTGAGCGCCGTTACCCGCCAGTAGTACTGCGTGTTGGAGGCCAGATCGATATTGGGCGTTGCCGTCGTGCCAGTCACCGTCGCGGTGTAGGCAATGCTGCTGAAAGCCGGGTCGGTGGAAATATCCAGGGTGAAGGTATCCGCATTGGTGCCGGTCCAGGTAAACACGGGCCGCAACGGCTGGTTGTTTGCCGCGTTGGCCGGCGTTTGTGGCGCTGGCGTCGACGGAATCGTCGCGAATACCGTCAAGCTGACACCCGTACTTTGATTGGATGCGCCGCTGGCGGTTCCGTTGATCTGGATCGGATACGTGCCCGCTGGAACACCTGTCGTAGCCACCTGCATGGCGCTGGCATTGCCAGGGACCACGGGTTGGGGCGAGAACGTCGCAGCACCGGGATTGCCGGTCGCCGCGAGGGTGACCGGAGCGGCAAAGGCCTGGACCGAGCCAACGTTGACCGTGTAGTTGGCCGGAGTTGCGGCGCACACCGAAAGGTCGGCTGGTGTCGCGGCGAGCGTGAACCCGGGTGCGAGCGAACAGTTCGGGAACTTGAAGCTGCCGATCCGGGTTGCCCAGTTGAACGATCCGTCGGCTGGCAGGTACTCGTTGGTGTACCAGAACGTGCAGTCGTCCACCGGGTCTACGGTCAGGTCGCTGTAATCGCCCCAACGGTTCAAGGTGCCGGTCTGTGCGCCCGGTCCGTCGAACAAGTGGGCTTCACCCTGCGGCAGGGTGTTGAGCGGATCGCCGGCGAGCCGCCCGGTGTAGCGAAGTTGCGGCTTGATCGTCGGGCTGGATGCGCTATAGCCAATCGCCATATTGCCGACGAAATCCATCGCCGCACTGCCCAGCCAACGCCAGTCGGTATCGGGCTGGTAGGTGCCTTCCTGGTAGATGGTCGGCGCTCCACTGGTGGCGTTGCGCATTTCGAACCAGCGAATGCCGGCAACGGCGTTCGCGCTTACGCTGAAGTTCCCGACCATCGATTCGTGATCGCCGTAATTTCGATAGGCAACGCGAAACATCAGGCGATCACCGATGCCATCCACTTTGTTGGTGGTGCCGCCTTGCGGTACGCAGGACCGGTTGCCGGCGCAGAGCGTCGTGAACCCCGCCGCTGCCGGCGTTCCGGCCACAAGAAACGTGGAATTGCCCGGCGTCGCGAAATCGGCATGAAAGCGAAATGTCTTGTAGCTGCCAGCGCCGGGAAATTCGACAAACGGCGCGGGCGCGCCAGTCGGTGGCGGCATTGATCCGTCAAGGTCGGCTGGCAGAAAGGTTTCTTCGTTGGGGCCACCTGTAATCCCCGGCGTTATGACAGTAGCAGTTGCACCGATGAGCATCGCTGGGCGGTCAAACACAAATGCCTGCGGGCCAAGGAATGCGGTACCGCCGGCATTGAACACGTTCATCGCCATGTAGTAGCCGTCAGGCCACACGCCCAGATGTGGGTAGTCAAAAAAATTGGTTCCAAGGTGAAAGCCGTAGCGCGCCCAGGTGCCAGTCGCATCGCTGGTGGTGGAAATGGCGATGCACTCGTCGGTCGGAACACTTGCGCCGGCGAATTGGCTGATCAACCAGCGATTGGCGAGTTGGTCGAACAGCACGACCGGGTCGCCGTTGCCATTGTTTTGGCATACACCACCGAAACCGGCCCAGATCGAACTGACCGCGATCGGGCCGAGCACGCTTGCACCCGTCGTCTTGTTGAAGACTTGCAAGCCGTTGTTGACCATTTGCACATATTGGGTCGTGCCAACTTCGCCGTTGGTATCCGGCGGCGCGCAATTGCACGCAACGCCGGGAAAGCCAATGCCGTTGAAACTCATGATCGGTGCCGGCATGGTCGGCACGGGAGCGAACGCCGAGCTTCCGAACTGATTCTGGATCACGGGATCCGCCTCATCGACATGCGGATGCCGGATTGGCGGGTTTTCTGGCCCTTCACGCCCTTCTTCACCGCTGTCTATGCGGGCTGGCGGCAGGTAATACAGCGGCAGCGAGACGTCGTTGTAGTACGACGTTGCCGCCTGCATGCCGTTGCCAACCGGTATGAAGGTGGTCGAATCGACCGATGCGGCTTGAGCCGCGATAGCGCCAATACCTACAACGCTGCAAAAAAACAGCCGGGCTTGGAACCCGGTACAAAAATGGCTCGAACGCATCTTGATCCCCTCGACATCGCTACCGGTCAACCGCTTGGCCGGAAAAGCGCGGCTCTTGAAATGATATGCAAGAAATTGCCAGGCAACATGATGGTGCTAGTGATGCTGGGCGCGTCTCGATTGCGTGCCGCCTGCGGACTATACGCCGGATTCATGGCCAGACCAGTAGCTGGCTACAACGGTCCAGATTCAGCCGACTTCGCCGTCGCTGCTGTTGAGTTCGCGAACGTCGTGGTCGCCGTCGTCGGAACGGTCGCCATGGCCGGATTCATCGCCAGCCGCAGCGTCGGAGTGGTTGCCATCGCCATCGCGGTCGAGGCTGCGCTCGACCTGCTTTTGCCAGCGCGTCAGGATGGGGTCGGCGGATTCTGCCGACTCGAAGTCCGAGACCAGTTGCTGTTTGCGTTCGTCGCTCAGGTCGGTCCAGTGGCAGTCAACCAGCGCACCTTCCATTGAATACAGAAGATTCAGGCTGGGCCGGAATCCGGCGCGCTTTACTTTCAGGAAGGTGTCGACCGCGCCTTCGCGCGTAAGGTCTTCGATTGTGCGCACCCCAACCTGGCGCAACCACGCCGCTGATTTTGGTCCAACGTTTCGGATTTTCTCTGCCATGCCGTTTTCCCCTTCCCTATTTATGCGTCGCCGTCGCAGGCTTGCAGGAATGCTTCGCACAGCGCCTTCATGCCGACGCGATCATCTTCGTCGAAGCGTGATGGCGTCGGGCTGTCGACATCCCAGACCCCGATCAGTGCGCCATTGCGACCAATCAGCGGCACCACGATTTCCGAGCGCGAGGCGGCGTCACAGGCAATGTGGCCGTCAAACGCATTCACATCGTCGACGATCTGGATGGCGCGTGTCTGTGCAGCCGTTCCGCAAACACCACGCCCGAGCGCAATTCGTATGCAAGCGGGCTTGCCCTGGAACGGGCCAACGACAAGTTCGTTGCCGTCGTACAAGTAGAAGCCGCACCAGTTGATGTCGGGCAAGGCGTGCCAGACCAGCGCCGACAGATTCGCTGCGTTGGCGACAAGATTTTTCTCGCCCTGCAGCAGGCCGCGAACCTGGTCGAGCAGAGCAGCATATTGCTCGGGTTTGCTGCCGGTTAAACTTTGGTGTTCAAACATGGACGATGGGCACGCAGCGGCAATGGCGATCAGCAACCATAGCACTGCGCTGCACGCGACCGAAGACGATGAGCACTTCGCGATGACAACTTCCATGCCGAACTTTCGCAGCGTCTTCATCACTGGGACCGATACCGGTATCGGCAAAACGCGCGTCAGCGTCGCCCTGTTGCGCGCGCTGGTCGGCAATGGGGTTGTAGCGCTCGGAATGAAGCCAATCGCAAGCGGTTGCGAAGAAACGGCTGATGGATTGCACAACGACGACGCGTTGGCGTTGCTCAGCGCGGGCTACAAGCCTGCGAGCTATGCGGATATCAACCCGTGGGCGCTGGCGGAACCAATCGCGCCACACGCGGCGGCGACGCAGGCGAAAGCAACCATCACGCTCGACCGCATCGAAACCGCCTATCGAAATCTTCACGCTGATGCTCGAGTCGTGGTGGTCGAAGGCGTTGGCGGCTGGGCGGTGCCGCTATCGGAAACATTGATGCAGGCCGCAATCCCGCAGACCTTGAAACTGCCGGTGATCCTGGTTGTCGGCTTGCGACTGGGTTGCCTCAATCACGCGCTGCTGACGGCGCGCGCAGTGATCGACGATGATTGCGAACTACTCGGCTGGATCGGCAATCGGATCGATCCCTCCATGGAGGCGGTCGACGCAAACATTGCCATGCTCAATCAGCGGCTTATCGCGCCATGCCTGGGAATACTTGACCACGCTGGCAGCGAGCCGGCTGAAACCGAGGCCCTGGTCGCTGCGCTTGAACGACTGCGCAGCGACCTGTAATAAACGCTATGGCGTGCGATCCGGATCGTACAGAAAATCGCCCATCGTCACCGGTTTCAGCGCGTCCATCACCAAGCCATAACTGACCGCGTCAAAGGTGCGGAAGATCATCACATGGCCGGCGAATTCCGGCGGCAACTGGATATCGCGTGCGCTGGGATTGAAGGTCGATTTGAAACTGCCGGTCGGGTAGTCGGTGTCGTCACGAACGACGTCGCCATCGTGATAGATCGAATAAACCTGACCGTTTTCGACACCATTTTCGGCACCACGCGACAACGCCACCACTTGCATTGGGCCGACTGCATTGAAGGCATCGCTGAAGGCGATGATGCGCATATTGTCCGGCACACGCGTCGGTGGATGCGGCAGGTAGCTGTCGTCGTAGGGACGCTCTTCGACCGGCAACACGATGTCGCCCGCCTTCACCTCGAAATCCGACGCGGTGACCAGGCCCGATGCCGGATTGCCGGCGCGAGTCACTTCCAGGGTGCCGTATTCCAGCAACTCGTAGCCCAGGAATCGCACTCGGCCGCGCAATGTGTTTTCGATGGGGCCGTGATGCCAGATCAGGCTGGGCCGACCGTCGCGCATGTCATATTCGTGGCGGCGGACGCTGCGGCTTTCCGCTTCGTTGCGAGGCGGCAGGTCGTAGTAGCGACCGAGCGGTCGCAGCACCGCATAGCGCTGTCCCGGCTGCGCATCCAGGCCACGCACATAAACCAGTTGCCCCGGCGTACCGCGCAGACGGTTGTCTTCGATGCCGACAACATGCGGCGCGCGGTCAACCTCGTCCTTGCCGAGGATGCGCGTGTTCTTCAGATACGGCGACAATGCCGACAAGGGCAGCGGCGAGATGGCATCGCCATTGGCGTCGCCACGCACGCGCGGTTGCAGACGATCAGTGCCGAGATACGGCCCGTTCGATCCAACACCCAGGTAAAGCTGGTCGCCGGGATAAATACGATGCGGATTGCGCACCTGCGGATTGACCTGCCAGATTTCCGGCCACAACCACGGCTTCTTGAGGAACTTCGCCGAAATCGACCACAAGGTATCGCCGCGCTGCACCGTGTAGCGGTCCGGATGGCCATCCACCAAAACGACGCCAGCCGCAAACACGGTCAACGTGATCGCAAGGCCGGTCATTACCGCAATGAATCTGCGCATCATGGCTGTCGTCCGATTCCCCAATTCATGGGCGAGTGTAGCCGAAAGGACGGCCGGAACTGGTGCAACCGGTCGCAGTTCGGCAGCTTCAGTCATCGAGCCGGGGTGGGCTACGACTCGCGTAATGCCGTCGTCACCGGCAGCGTTGCCGCGCGCATTGCCGGGAACAAGCCGCCGACGAAACCAATTGCCAATGCCCACTTGATACCGGTCCAGAGCAGTTGCGGCGAGACGTTGAACTGGAACACCACCTGGCTGAAGTTCGCGCCCAGCGTAGACACGGTGTAGTTGTTGAACAGCAACCACGCCAGCCCGGCACCCAGCGCACCGCCGATCAAGGCGAGCAGCATCGTTTCCAGCAGCACCGAGACAACCACAGGTACACCGCGAAAGCCGATCGCACGCAAGGTGGCGATTTCGCGCGCCCGCGTAGCGACAGCGGCGTACATGGTATTGAGCGCGCCGAAGATTGCGCCAATCGCCATGATCACCGCGATGGTAATGCCGACGATGCGAATGGTCTTGGTCAGCGACGCCGATTGCGAGGTGTAGTAATCGAGCGTGGTCTTGGCTTCGACCTTCATGCGCGGATCGCTGGCCAGTGCGGCCTTGAACTCGTCCAGCGCCGAGGGAGACGTCAGCCGAACAGTGACCGACTGGTAACCGTTGCGCCGATAGGCCGACGATACTGTATCGACGTCACCAACCAGCTCGGATTCATGCGCATCACCCGACGCGAAGACGCCAACCACCGTCCACTGCTGGTTGTTGAGGTTGAGGCTGGCATCAAGGTCCAGGCCAGCGAATTGTGTCTGCGCACCCTTGCCGACGATCAACTCGCGCAGGCCGGGTTTGAACATGCGGCCTGCGATGATCTTCTGGTTGGTCCGCAGCGCCATCGCCTGCGCACCGACGCCGCGCACCTCGACATTGGCATCGGTGCCGGTCGATTTCTTCGGCAGGTTGGCGACGACGACCAGTTCCGGCGAAGCAATGGGTTTGCCTTCGCCATCCTTCAATACGCCGGGTGCCTGCGAAATCAGCGAATAGTCGTCACGCGAAACGCCGGACGACAACTCCGACGTGGCACCACCGCGCATGACGATGGCGGTGTCGTTGTCGCCGGTCGCCTTCAACGTGGTCGACAGGCCTTCGCCCATCGCCAGCAAGGCCACCAGTACGCCGACCACACCGGCAATGCCGATGACGATCACCGACGAAGCACCGAGGCGCTGGCCCAGTGTGGATACGCCGACCCATGTCACCGATGCCGCCTGTCGACCGCTGCGCGTGGCGTACATCCAGAGTGCCAGCACAATCACCAGCGCGATCAAGACCTGCCAGGGAACTACCGTCCAAATCGCGACGCCGGCCGCAGCGATCAGGAATACACCCAAACCCATCAGGAATGATTTCATCGTCTTCTCCTCAACGCCCAGCCAGTGCATCGACAATTTTCAGGCGCATCGCACGCAGCGCCGGCAATACGCCAACCAGGAATCCGATCAGCACCATTGCAGCGATACCGATCATCCAAGTGGATGCGGCGATACCAGGCAATGGCAAAGCGCCGCCAGTACTTTTGCTGATGCCCGGCATCAGCACGGCTGCCAACCCCATTCCAAGCAACCCGCCAAACAGGATCAGCAATACCGCTTCACCAAATACCAGGCCCAACACGCTGCGATCGCTGAAACCAATCGTCTTGAGCGTTGCGAGTTCTGACGTTCGCTCCCGTACGGCCTGCGCCATCGTGTTGCCAGTCAACAGAAGCAGGGTGAAGAACACGGCCACCATGATCGCGCTGACGATCAAGCCGATATCGCCAACTTGTTTTACGAAAGACTGCGCGAAGGCGGCTTCGGTCTGGGTCTTGGTTTCGTGGTCGGAGTTGGCGGAAATTGCATCGATCGCCCTGGCGACTTCGTCCGGCTTCGCGCCTTCCGCAAGCTTGAACGTGTACCAGCCGGCGTCATGCGTGCCGAACGTGTTCGCTTCGTCGAAGTACTTCCAGTGGAAAAACAGTTGTTGCTCACCGCCGCGCCGCTTCTCGTCGGCGATGCGGAAGATACCGACCAGATCGAAGCTCCAGCTGGTTTCGCCGGTGGCCTTGTCGGTGTAGATCGAGCCCGCGATCGGAATCTTGTCACCAATCTTCCAGTTGAAACGCTTCGCCATCGCTTCGCCAACGATCGCGCCGGTGCGCGTGTCGTCGAACGCCTTGCGTTGCTCCGGCGACAGGATCAGTTCTGGAAAGACCTCGAAGAAGTTGTCGCCGATGGCCATGTTGACCATCCGGTTTTTCGGGTCCTGGTAGTAACCTCCAAACCAGTTTGACCAGGTCACGACCTTCACGCCGGGAACCGCCTCGATGCGCGAAGCCAGGTTCATTGGCAGACCCTGGATGATCGAGAAGCGCGAAGTGACATTCATCCGATCGGCACCGGAGACGCTGCCACCGCCGCCGGTGAAGGCAACGCGGACACTGTCGAGCAAGCCGAACAGCAGAAACGCCGCCATCACCGAGAACAGGGTGAGCATGGTGCGGGTCTTGCGCCGGAACAGCGCGGCCCAGATCAGATGGAAATATTTCATGGTTCTGGCCTCAGGGATGGGCGACGATTCGAAGGCTTATGCGAGTTCGACCGCTTCGACAAGGGTGCCCTTGTCCAGGTGCAAGGTGTGGGTCGCGTACTCGGCCGCCTTGGGGTCATGGGTGACCATGATGATGGTCTTTCCATGGTCGCGATTGAGCTGCTGCAACAGAGTCAACACGGCTTCGGCGGACTGGCGATCAAGATCGCCAGTCGGTTCGTCGCAGACCAGCAACGACGGATCGGAAACGATCGCGCGGGCAATGGCGACGCGTTGCTGCTGGCCGCCGGAGAGTTCGTTCGGCTTGTGGCTGGCGCGGTCGGAAAGGCCAACCAGCTCCAAAGCAATCGACGCGTTCTTCTTGCGCTGCGATGCCGACAACTTGGTCAGCAACAACGGCAGTTCGACGTTCTTTTGCGCACTCAGCATCGGCAGCAGGTTGTAGAACTGGAAGATGAAGCCGACGTTCGATGCACGCCATTTCGCCAACGCGCCACCACCAAACTGATCGATGCGCTGGCCGCCGACGCTGAGTGATCCAGCCGTCGGTGCATCAAGCCCGCCAATCAGGTTCAGCAAGGTGGTCTTGCCGGAACCGGATGGCCCCATCAAGGCAAGAAAGTCACCCTGTTTGATGTCGAGATTGATGTTATGCAGCACTTCCACTTTCTGCTTGCCACGCTCATAGGTCTTGGACAGGGCGCGGATTTCGACGAGGTCTTTCATGGCAGGCTCCGGGAGCGGGTAATGGTGTTGTGTCGATGCCGTTGTCGGCACCGACGGTTAGTTTGAGTTCGGTTCTTTGACGGCGATGCGAGCGCCGTCGGTCAGTTCGGCAGTCGGTGCGCGGACGATGCGCGTGCCAGCGGCAATGCCTTCGACACGACGCAGGTCGCCGATACTTTGGCCGGCCGTCACGGTTTGCGCTTTAGCGTGGTCACCATCGATCACGAAAACCAAGGCCTTGTCGTCACGCGACATGATCGCGGTTGCCGGCACCAACACACCGCTTGGAGGCGCTGCTGCTCGGCCCTCAACTTGCGACTTAGCTTCCTCGAAAAACGAAACGCGAGCGCCCATGTCGGGCAGGATGCGCGGATCTTTCGTGTCCAGGCCTATGCGCACGCGCACCGTGGCCTTGCTGCGATCCGCAGTCGGGATGATCGCAACCACGTGCGAGGGAATGGTCCAGTCGGCGTACGCATCCAGCACGGTCTCGGCCTTGCCATTCGGCTGCACACGATTGATGAACGACTCGTTGACATCGACTTCGATTTCCAACGAATCCATATCGACGATGGTGCCAATCCCCGTACGCGTGAAACCACCGCCAGCCGATAGCGGCGAGATGATCTCGCCCACTTGGGCCGCCTTGGCAATGATCACGCCGCCAAACGGTGCCTTCACGGTCGTGTAGTCGAGCTGCACCTGCGCACTGCGTAGCTGCGCCTCGGCCAGGGCGACACTGCTTTGCTGGGCTGCCAGTTGCGCAGTGAAAGTTTCGCCTTGGGTACGGACATTCTCCAACGCCTGTTGCGACACCAGCTTGCGGCCGATCAAGTCCTGCTGACGTTGCAAGTCGCGCTTGTTTTGAGCGAGCTGGGTTCGGAACTGGCCGGCCTGCGCTTGCGCCGAGGCGACCTGTGCACGTGCCTCCGCCATGCGTGCCTGCTGCGCGGTGTCGTCGAGTCGCGCCAACACCTGGCCAGCTTCGACGCGCTCGCCTTCCTCGATCAACACTTCGGTCAGCGTTCCGGTGATCTGTGCCGACACCGTCGCCTGACGCCGAGCCGTCACATAACCGGTTGCCTGCAACACCGCATTGGGTTCGCTGCTGGCAGCGGCCGATGGCGCTGCCGCAGTAGCCACCTCAACACTGATCGCCTGCTGCGATTGCCAGTACCACCAACCTGCACCGCCAACGACCAGCAGCAACACCACCACCGCAGCGACGATCAGCGGCGTGCGCGCCGGCTTGTCGTCATCGCTGCGATCAATCCGCAACTGGTTGAGCAGATCACCCTTGTCCATCCTCGAAACCCCGGATCAAAACCAATCATTCAGTGTCGCATAGAGTCTGCCGATTACAGGCGTGCCACCAGTCGTGTCGATCAGGTGCCGAGGGTGACGAATGTCAACCAGGAGTCATCCGGATTTCCGAGAAACGGTCCGGGAGACGCTGAGCCTCATGTCTGAGCGTCGCCGGCCCGGATGACGTCGACGGAATCAGTCCGTTCTACGCGGCCTATGTCCGCAGCCCAACACCCTTGTAGAGCAAGCGCAGCGCGAACGCGCCCAGGATCACGGCCGACCCAATCATCACCGCGTAAGCGATCCACAGGCTGATGTCGGTGATGCCGAGCAAGCCGTAACGGAATGCGTTGACCATGTAGAGGATCGGGTTGGCGTACGAAATCTCGCGCCACGGCGAAGGCAGCGCGTCGGTTGAATAGAACACGCCGCCCAGATACGTGAGTGGGGTCAGGATGAAGGTCGGCACCAGGGCGATGTCGTCGAACTTGCGCGCGAATACGGCGTTGACGAATCCAGCCAATGCAAACACGATCGCGGTCAGCAGCACGGTCGTCAGGGTCACCAGCGCGTGATGCAGTTGCACTTGGGTGAAAAACAGCGAGATCGCGAACACCACCAACGCCACGACTAGGCCCCGCGTTACCGCGCCGGACACATAGCCGGCCAGAATCACCCAGCCCGGCATCGGCGACACCAGCATTTCCTCGACATGGCGGCCAAACTTGGCACCGAAGAACGACGACGAAATATTGCCGTAGCTGTTGGTGATGACGCTCATCATGATGAGACCGGGTACCAGGAAGTCGATATAGCCAATGCCCGGACGGATCTCGCCAATGCGACTACCGATCATGCTGCCGAAGATGACGAAGTACAGACCCATCGTGATCGCCGGCGGAATCAGCGTCTGCGTCCAGATACGCAGGATGCGCACGATCTCGCGTCGGCTGATCGTGTATAGCGCAGTGAGATTTTCGGCAGCGGTCATGCGGCAATTCCGGTGGTGTTGCCGTCGACAAGGCGCACGAACAATTCCTCCAGACGATTAGCCTTGTTGCGCATCGAGCGAACGGTGATGCCTTGTCCAGTCAGCGCGGCAAACAGCGAATTCAAATCATGCTCGCGCGACATTTCCGCCTCTATGATGTTGCGGTCGACAGCCGTGATGCGAACACCGTCAATGTTGGGCAGCGTGGTGAACGGCTCGGCAAGGTCGAACACGAACGTCTCAACGTCCAGCTTCGACAGCAGCTTGCGCATCGAGGTGTTCACGATGATCTCGCCGTGATCGATGATCGCGATGTTGCGGCAGAGCTGCTCGGCTTCTTCCAGGTAATGCGTGGTCAGGATCACCGTGGTGCCGGCGGCGTTGATCGCGCTGACGAACTTCCACATCGAGCGGCGGATCTCGATATCCACGCCCGCAGTAGGCTCATCCAGAATCAGCAAGCGTGGCTCGTTCATCATCGCCCGGGCAATCATCAGCCGACGTTTCATGCCGCCCGACAGCGTCCGCGACATTACATGGGCCTTGTCCCACAGCGCGAGTTGCTTCAGGTATTTTTCTGCGCGCACGACCGCGATCGAACGTGGAATGCCGTAGAAGCCTGCCTCGTTGACACAGATGTCGAACGGCCGCTCGAACATGTTGAAGTTGATTTCCTGCGGAACGAGACCGATCAATTGCATCGCTTCGCCGCGCCGCTGCGCGACCGACACGCCGAAGATGCGCGCCTCGCCGCTGGTCGCGTTGACCAGCGAGGAAAGAATGCCGATCAAGGTCGACTTGCCCGCACCGTTCGGACCGAGCAGCGCAAAAAAATCTCCGGGCGCAACGCTGAGGCTGATGCCCTTGAGCGCTTCGACGCCGCCGGCGTAGGTCTTGCGCAGGTCGCGCACTTCAAGCGCGGGAGTTGTCGTCATGGTCAGGAACGTGCTGCTCGGAGGGTCGCCGATGATACGCGCTGGCCACGCAACCCGGCGATCATGCCGCGCCAAATGGCGTGTCCTCGGTACACGGGCCGGCATCCGGATCCGGTCCAGCGGTGACGAGCCGCCAACGACCAGCAGGCGCGGGCGTGGCTATCAAGCTACTGGTACGAACCAATGGAGAGTTGCAGCAGGATGCGCATCTCTTCGCGTAGAGACACCGGCGAGACCACCTCCGCGTCCGGGCCGTAGCGCAACACGTCCATCAACAACTCGCGCGAGTTGGAATACGGCACCTTGAGTTCATAGCGACCATCGCCGAGCCAGTTGCCTTCCTGCAGGCGATGCCAGTGCTCGTCGGCCACCCAGCGCGACGCATGCGGCGAGAATCGAATCGTCGCCCAGGCCTTGGCTGGTCCCGAGAAAATGCCGTAGCTCGATGCGAGATGTTCGTCGAGCTGATCGCCGGCATGGTCCAGCGCCGGTTCGCCTAGCGAGCGCGCATCGCGCACGCGATCCAGCGCAAAGCTGCGCAGCCCTTCGCGTTCGTGGTCCCAGGCATCGAGGTACCAGTTGTCTCGATAGTGGGTAAGCCGCTGCGGCGAAACCGTGCGGTCGGTCGGTGTGTTGGTTGAACGCGCACGATAGGAAAACTTCATTTTTTCGCGCGACAGCAAGGCGCCCGCAGTGACGCGGAACACGGTCTGGTCGAGCGGCCGTGCGGCGCTCGCGATCACGCGAATGCGATCAATCGGTGGAGCCGGCCCTTCGTTGTGGATGGTCAGCAGTTTTTCGATGCGAGCGCGAAACGGCTCCAGCGTGCCGGCCAGCACGCCGGGTTCGGAACGCCCCATCAATTCGTTCAAGACCAGCAGCGCTGACAGCTCTTCACTGGTCAGCCACATGCCCGGCAACTCGAAGCGGTCTGCCTCGTCTCGCGCATAACCGACGGCCGTCTCGCCGCTGTCGTTTTCCTGGCTTTCAATGGGTGCGTAAAGCGAGTCGCGCAAAAACGCGATGTCGCGATATAACGTCGCCCGCGAGCAGGCGAGTTCTTCCTTGAGCCGCGCCATCGGCACGGCATAGCGCGCATTCTTCAGAATGCGATGCAAGGTCAGGATGCGTTCGTAGCGGTCCATGGCGTTCGTGCTGCGGGGTCGCTCGCAGTTTCGCACAGCGACTGGATTTTCAATAAGCAGCGCAGCCGCCAAGCAATGGCAATCTGGAACCAAGGTTACGGTTGTCGTGTCTATTTCGCCGCTTGAACGTCTCGGTGCCTGGCTTTCATGAGCGCCTCCATCCGATTCCTACGTCACCGAGTAACCATGTCCAGGTTCGGCAAGATGCTATTTGCGATCATCGCCTTGGTGCTCGCCGCAGGATGTTGGTACCTGTGGCGGAATCGCGACTCGGGTGCGCCGGAAATGACCGCAGTTGGACCAGAGACCGTCACCCAGCCGATAACAATGCGGGCGACCGGTCAAGTGCCATCGACCACGCCAGCACCCATCCCCGCACCCGACCCAAGGCCGCAAGCTGGCGCGCCGACCGTCGTAACCTCGCTTCCCGCGATGAAATCGGAACGCGAGACTCCGCCAGAAGGAACGACGCGCTCCGAACCTCGTACGCAGTTGCCGGCCGAAGCCGGTTTGGTCACCGAGAACGGCGTTGACATGAAGGCTATCGGCAGGTTGATGAAGAGCGACGATTTCAACAACGCTATTGAGCGACTTTCCGAACAGTCACTGCAGGAGCCTCTGGCGATGGACCTGACCGCGTTGACTTCTGCAGTCGCGGCCGAGGTCAGCCGGAGCGTGCCAGACGTCTCCATGCAACGCATGGCGTGTGGGCTGCAGGTTTGTGTTGCCTTGCTTTCGGCGACATCGGAAGAGTCGTTCAGGCAATGGGCCGCCAGTTTTCAGTCAAACCCGTCTGCCCAGGTCCGCACGATGGGCATACATCCGATGACACTCGCCGACGGATCGATCGAATTTTGGCTCTTTTTCTCGACCGATCCAGCGGTCAATCGCGCATTCTCTCGACCTGGTGGGTAGCGCACGGCAGCAGGTCGTTCGCCAAGCCATACAATCGTCGCTACCTCGAGAGCAGGGATGATTCAATGAGCAATAACGCAAAGGGCGGTTTCCTCCTTGTCGGCATCGTCGTGATCGCTGCACTGGTTTTCTGGTGGCTGCGAGCGCCGCCCGAGATGGCAAACCAAGCTTCCGTCGCTGTTTCTCCAGCCGAGAAAGTTACGGCGTCACCCGTTGCGGCACCAACGACCAGTGACGTGAGGATGTCGACACCTTCGTCGAAGATGGGAATCGAACGCTCAACTCCGATGAAGCAGCCTGCGAAACAGGGGGCTGCAGAGGCTCGCGAAGCCCGTCCTCCGGCTGGCGCGGAACCTGCCAGCTTGCCTCCTGCTTTCAAGGTGGAATCGCGGTTTCTTGATGCAACCGGCTTGGGAATCGATTTCACCAAGGGCCCGGGTGTTCTTTCGAATGGAAGCCTGGATATCCAGATGGAAGCATTGGCGGCGCAAGCGTCTGGCGAGCCGTTAGCGGCAGATCTGACCGAGTTGTACTCGAACACTGCAAACGAAGCGGCGAAGTCTGCCGACGGAGTGGTCGTACGGCGAATCGTTTGTGGCCTTAGAGTCTGCCTGGGATCGGCAATCTCCGCGTCGAGCGAAGAACTGCAGAAATGGAACCAGAGTTTCATTTCCCAGCAAACTGTCCGAGGCAATTCCGCGGTTGGTGTCAACCTGAAACAACCCGATGGAACGTCCGAGTTCCGGGTCGTGTTTGCGACCGATCCGGCCGGCGTGTACGCCGCACCGCGCAAATAAACTCCAAACGCGTTTCAATTCGTCGCTTCGCCATCACTCCACTCAAACCGATAGCCGACGCCATACACCGACTCGATCGGGTCGTGGCCGCGCTCGGTGAGTTTGCGGCGCAGGTTCTTGACGTGGCTGTCGACGGTACGGTCGCTGACGACGCGATGGTCATCGTAGAGCGATTCGACCAACTGGCTGCGCGAGAACACCCGGCCCGGTTGCGCCGACAGTTTGCGCAGCAGGCGGAATTCGACCGGTGTCAGGGTCAGCGGCGTGCCGTGGATGCGAGCTTCGAAGCGCGTTTCGTCGAGTACCAGCGGCTGCTTGTCGACCGGTTGCGACGCGGATTGCGCACGACGCAGCACGGCACGTAGTCGGGCCACTACTTCGCGTGGACTGAACGGTTTGCAGATGTAGTCGTCGGCGCCCAGTTCCAGCCCAATCAAACGATCCACCTCTTCGACTCGCGCGGTCAAAATCAAAATTGGAACCTGCGAGAACTCACGTACTTGTCGGCAGATCGTTATGCCATCGACACCGGGCAGGTTGAGGTCGAGCAGGATCGCAGCGAAGGCGTTGCCGCGAATCCGCTCCACCGCGCCGCTGCCGGTCAACTGGATACTGGTCTGAATGTCGGCGGCGAGCAGATAGTCGCGCAACAAGGTGGCGAGCTTGGGTTCGTCTTCGACGATCAGGATGGGTGCACTCATTCGGGTTCTCTCGCGAAATCGACTTCAATGCGCAAGCCACCAAACACGGAGTGCGTTGCGCGAATCTCGCCGCCGTGTGCGTGCACGATGGCCTGCGCAATCGCGAGACCAAGGCCGGCACCGCCACTGCCCCGATGACGAGATGCGTCGACACGGAACAAGCGGTCGAACAAACGTCGTAGCGCCGATTCCGGCACGCCCGGCGCGCTGTCTTCGACAATCAACAGACAGCGCTCGCCTTGCGATTCAAGGCTTACCCGCACCACGCCGGGCGCATCTGTGTAGCGGCGCGAGTTCACGAGCAGGTTATCTATCAACTGGCCGATGCGACGCGCATCGACCGCAGCTATGAGGTGGGTCGCAATCTCGCTGTGAATTACCAGGCCAGCCTCGGTCAACGCGGTTCGATGCTGATCGAGCACGTCGTTGACTAGCTCGCCGAGATCAGTCTGCTGGTAACGGTATTCAAGCGCGCCGGCATCCGCCAGGGAAAGTTGGTAAAGGTCTTCGATAAGGTTTCCGAGCCGTTCGCATTCCGCCTGCAATGATGCGAGTCCGCCTTGCGCGAGCGGGCGAACGCCGTCCTGCATGGCCTGGATTTCGCCACGTAGGATCGACAGCGGCGTGCGCAATTCATGGGAGATGTCGGCACCCCATTGACGCCGCGCTTCACGATGCTGTTCCAGCGTGCTGGCAAGCTGGTTGAAGTCGCGGCCTAGCGCGCCAAGCTCATCGTTACGCGCTGCCGCGACACGCTGGCTGAAATCTCCTGCGCTGAGCGCTCGTGTTCCCTGCGTGAGCGCACGCACGGGTGCGAGTAGCCAACGCGCGAGTGCGAACGCCAGCAATAGCGCGACGGACAATGCGACGGCGACGGCGACGATCGCGTTGCGCGTCTGCGATTGCGCAAACGATATTTCCGCTTGACTGGCGGGTGCGGGCAATGGCTCCAACAGCAGTTGGCCGACGACGTTTCCATTGGCCTGGATGGGCCAGCGCGAACCCGATCGATCCATCCGCAGATTGCCGATCACGGGCTTTGCATTTGCGTCGAGCACCAACAAGCGCGGCAACAAGCCGGGCGGCCCCGCAGGTGGACCGTCACGCGGACCACCCGGCGGTGGGCCTGCCCGATCAGGCGAGCGATCGCGTGAATCTAGATTGTCGCGTGCTGGTCTGTCTTCACGCGGGCGAGGTGGTGGGCGACTGCGGTTCGGTGCTGGACTGACCGAGTCGACCAGCGCGGCGAAACCTTCGCGATCATCGCGCAGAAACTCCCAACTCCCATTTTCCGCGTACGCGCTGCCGAGCTTCGCCGCCAACGGCTGAACCCTCAGCGCAGTCACTTCTTCAAGGTAGCCAATGAAACCGCGCCGGAATTCGAATTGTTGCCACGCCGCGAATCCCGCCAGCGAGAGGGCGCTGAGCAGGGCGAAGGCGAGGAACAGTTTTTGCCAGAGAGGAGAGCGCACGCGGGGCACGTCGACAATGAGGCAGCGCACGATAGCGCGGCAGCGGGTGCCCGCACCGATCTGCGCAAAATCTCCACAATTGCGCCGCTGAACCATTGCCACGATTGCGCTGAATCGGTTGCTACCGACAGGCGTCAAAGATCTCGTTTGGGTCTTGCCGGATTTAACGGTGCACGGCAACACTGTGCGCATGAGCAAGCCACGCAAAGAACCGTTGATTGCCGCGATCGCCGCTGCTGATCCACAGGCGATCGCCAGCGCACGACGCGCCGGTCTGATCTATGTCAGCGACGATCAACCCGGTATCCGCCGCCACAAGACTGGCAAGGGTTTCAGCTACGTCGATGCGAACGGAAAGAAGATCGGCAACAAGGACGAATTGCAGCGGCTTCGTTCATTGTCAGTGCCGCCTGCCTACACCGATGTCTGGATTTGCGGCGCGCCGAATGGCCATCTGCAGGCGACCGGTCGCGACGCACGCCTGCGCAAGCAGTATCGCTATCACCCGGAATGGCGAACCTCGCGCGACA
>JBATAQ010000187.1:0-32048 GCA_049661925.1 Dokdonella sp. | reverse complement strand
GCATCGCGAAGATTGCCGAAGGTGGCAGCGCATCGGCGCGGGCCAAGCACATTGGTCGCGATAAATTGTTGGTGCGAGATCGCATCGGCAGCCTGCTCGATCCAGGCTCGCCGTTCCTCGAACTCGCCCCACTGGCCGCGTACGGCATGTACGACGATGACGTGCCTTGCGCAGGTGCAGTCGCCGGCATCGGTCGCGTGTCAGGCGTCGAGTGCCTGATCGTTGCGAACGACGCGACAGTAAAAGGTGGCACCTACTACCCGATCACGGTGAAGAAGCATTTGCGCGCGCAGGAAATCGCTCGCGAGAATCGCTTGCCGTGCATTTACCTGGTCGATTCCGGCGGCGCGTTCCTGCCGATGCAGGACGAGGTGTTTCCGGACCGCGATCATTTTGGGCGCATCTTCTACAACCAGGCCACGCTGTCGGCACAGGGCATCCCACAGATCGCCTGCGTGATGGGTTCGTGCACGGCAGGCGGCGCGTACGTGCCTGCAATGTCCGACGAGACCGTCATCGTGAAAGAGCAGGGCACGATCTTCTTGGGCGGTCCGCCGCTCGTGAAAGCCGCGACCGGCGAAGACGTGACCGCTGAGGATTTGGGCGGCGCCGACGTGCATACGCGCGTATCCGGTGTCGCTGATCATTTCGCCGAGAATGATCACCATGCGCTGGCGCAGGTTCGGCGCATCGTTGCCAACCTGAATTGGTCCAAGCAGGGCCGGCTGACGATGCAGGCACCGCAAGAACCGAACTATCCCATAGAAGAACTCTACGGCGTCATTCCGGCCGATACTCGCAAGCCTTACGACGTGCACGAAGTGATTGCGCGACTGGTCGATGGCTCGCAGTTCGACGAATTCAAGGCTCGCTACGGCACCACCCTGGTGACAGGCTTTGCCCATCTGCATGGCTATCCGATCGGCATCGTCGCCAACAACGGCATCCTGTTTTCCGAATCGGCGCAAAAAGGCGCGCACTTTGTCGAGCTGTGCGCCAAGCGCGGCATTCCTTTGCTGTTTTTGCAGAACATCACTGGCTTCATGGTCGGCCGCAAATACGAGAACGGCGGCATCGCCCGCGATGGCGCAAAGATGGTGATGGCGGTCGCTTGCGCCAATGTGCCGAAGTTCACCGTCGTCATTGGCGGCTCGTTCGGCGCCGGCAACTACGGCATGTGCGGTCGCGCCTATTCGCCGCGCTTCATGTGGATGTGGCCGAACGCGCGAATCAGCGTGATGGGTGGCGAGCAGGCAGCCAGCGTACTCGCTCGCGTACGTCGCGATGGCATCGAGGCGAAGGGCGGCGAATGGTCTGAATCTGACGAAGCCGAATTCAAGCAGCCGATCACCGACCAGTTCGAGCACCAGGGCAATCCGTACTACGCCACCGCGCGGCTCTGGGACGACGGCCTGATCGATCCGGCACAAACGCGCGAAGTGCTCGGCCTCGCTCTTTCTGCATCACTCAATGCACCGATCGCGACCAGCGAGTTCGGCATCTTCCGCATGTAGGAATGGACATGAGCGACTACCAACATCTGGAAATCCAACACGACGGCGGTGTCGCGACGATATGGATGAATCGTCCCGACAAGCACAATGCGTTTGATGAAACCCTGATCGAAGAGCTGACACGCAGTGCGCTTGCCTTGGGCGCAGACGACAACGTGCGTGTCGTGCTGCTTGCCGGTCGCGGCAACAGCTTTTCTGCCGGTGCCGATCTCGACTGGATGCGTCGCGCCGCCGACTACGGCTACGAGCAAAACCTCTCCGACGCGCGCGCGCTTGCCGCGATGCTGCGCGCCATCGCCGAAATGCCGAAGCCCACGGTCGCTCGTGTGCATGGCGCGGCGTTGGGTGGTGGCATGGGATTGGTTGCTGCCTGCGATATCGCGATTGCATCGAACAATGCGGTGTTTGCTACATCCGAAGTTCGCTTCGGTTTGATTCCGGCCACGATTGGCCCCTACGTGCTGCGCGCCATCGGCGCGCGTCAGGCCGGGCGCTATTTCCAGACTGCCGAGCGCATTGACGCAGCAACAGCGCTACGCATTGGCTTGGTTCACGAAACGGTCAACGCAGATCAACTCGATGCAAAGCTTGGCGAGTTGCTGACCGCATTGCGCAGCGGCGGTCCCGAAGCGCAGGCAGCTTCGAAGCGACTGATCGCAAATGTCAGTAACGCGTCTCTCGACGATGCCTTGATTGCCGACACCGCTGATCGCATCGCCCGCATTCGCGCCGGTGACGAAGCGAAGGAAGGCATCGCTGCCTTCCTCGCCAAGCGAGCACCAGCGTGGCAAGCATGAGCGAATCCATGGCCAAGCCTATGTTCAACAAGATATTGATCGCCAATCGCGGGGAGATCGCCTGCCGCGTCATTTGCACGTGTCGGCGTTTGGGCATCCGTACGGTCGCCGTGTTTTCCGATGTGGACCGTGGAGCGCGGCACGTGCGCATGGCTGACGAAGCAATCCACATCGGCGCTGCACCCGCCAGCGAAAGCTATCTGCTTGCTGATCGCATTCTTGCCGCTGCAAAGCAAACCGGCGCGCAGGCGGTACATCCGGGCTACGGATTTCTTTCCGAGAACGCCGGTTTTGCCGAAGCCTGCGCGTCGGCGCGCATCGTTTTCATCGGTCCACCGGTGTCGGCGATCCACGCGATGGGCAGCAAGAGCGCGGCCAAGGCATTGATGGAAAAAGCCGGCGTGCCACTGACGCCGGGTTACCACGGCAAGGAACAGGCACCCGATTTCCTTCGCAAGCAAGCGGATGCAATCGGTTATCCCGTGTTGATCAAGGCGGTCTCCGGCGGTGGCGGCAAAGGCATGCGTCTGGTCGAGAAATCGGAAGATTTTGAAGCAGCGCTTGCCTCGTGCCAGCGCGAAGCGACGGCATCGTTTGGCGATCCGGTCGTGCTGGTCGAAAAGTACGTCATCCAGCCGCGCCATATCGAAATTCAGGTATTTGGCGACAGCCATGGCAATGTCGTACATCTGTTCGAGCGCGATTGCTCGGTGCAACGTCGCCATCAGAAAGTATTGGAGGAAGCACCGGCTCCGGGCATGACCGCCGAACGCCGCGCAGCGATGGGAAAGGCTGCCACCGATGCCGCGAAAGCCGTGGGTTACGTTGGCGCAGGCACGGTGGAATTCATCGCACACCAGGATGGCGCGTTCTACTTCATGGAAATGAATACGCGCTTGCAAGTGGAGCATCCGGTTACCGAAATGATCACCGGCGTTGACCTGGTCGAATGGCAACTGCGCGTCGCTGCCGGCCAACCATTGCCGTTGGCGCAGGACGAGTTGCTCATTCGTGGCCATGCGCTGGAAGCGCGCATCTACGCCGAAGATGCTGACAAGGGCTTCCTGCCGTCGATTGGCCCGCTCACGTTCCTGGCGACGCCTGAGCCATCCGCGCATGTGCGCATCGACAGCGGCGTCGAGCAGGGCGACCAGATCAGCCCGTACTACGATCCGATGATCGCCAAGCTGATCGTCTGGGACGAAGACCGACCGCGCGCCTTGCAGCGCATGCAGCAAGCACTCGCCGAATTCCGAATCGTTGGCGTGACTGCGAACACGGCCTTCCTGAAACGCCTGGTTGCTAGTGATTCTTTCGCAAATGCCAAGCTCGACACCGGTTTGATCGAACGCGAAAGCGCGGTGCTGTTTCCCAAGCGCGCTGCGCCTGGCGCAAGCGAGTTGGCGCTGGCGGCACTCGCGCTCGTGCTCATCGAGCAAACGGCACCTGCCGTCCTTGTCGATGGTGACCCCAATTCACCGTGGGCGTCGCGCAACGGCTTTCGACTCAATGGCAGCCTGACGCGATCCCTGCATTTACTTGGTGGCGATGCGGACGAGACGCTGCGCGTTGAATATGCGAATGACGGATATCGCATCCACCTCAGCAACGCCGTTTTGCATGCACGCGGCACGCTCAATGGCGAACGACTGCGCGCTGAAATTGATGGCCACGCAATCCGCGCCGACGTTGTATTGAGCGGCGAGCGCCTGCATCTGTTTACCGATGAAGGACAACATCGCTTTGATATCCACGATCCGCTCGCCCATGCCGGCGACGCGGCTGGCCATCACGGCGGCCTGCTTGCGCCGATGCCGGGCAAGATCATCGCCCTGCTCGCTCCTGTTGGCGAGGCGGTTGAGCAAGGTGCGCCATTGCTGGTGCTTGAAGCCATGAAGATGGAGCACACGGTTGCCGCACCGAGTGCCGGTACGGTGAAATCATTCCTCGTTGCAGTTGGCGATCAAGTCGCCGATGGCGCAGCATTGGTCGATTTCGAGACGGTCGAGGCGAGCGAGGGAGCCAAGTGAGCAACACGGCGCCAGAAGTCCGCGTCGTCGAAGTCGGTCCGCGCGACGGCCTGCAAAACGAGAAGGCGATCATCCCCGCCGCAACCAAGATCGCGTTGATTGATCGATTGACGGCGTGTGGATTCGGCGTCGTCGAAGCGACCAGTTTCGTCAGCCCGAAATGGGTGCCACAACTGGCCGACGCCGAGCAGGTGCTGCCAGCGATAACGCGCAAGGCCGGCGTGCATTACCCGGTGCTGGTGCCCAACGAAAAGGGTCTGGAACGCGCCATCCTGGCCGGCGCGCGTGAGATTGCGGTCTTTACGGCAGCGTCCGATGCGTTCAACCAGCGCAATATCAATTGCGACATCAGCGAATCGCTTCGACGTATCGAGCCCGTAATTGCAACGGCGAAGTCAAACGGGATTGCCGTGCGTGGCTACGTCTCGACCGTGCTCGGCTGTCCGTATCAGGGTGAAGTCGCTGTGGCCGATGTCGTTCGGGTCACGCGCGCACTGCACGACATGGGCTGCCACGAGGTTTCACTCGGCGACACCATCGGTGTCGGCACGCCGGCCAAGGCACGAGTGATGCTGGAAGCTTGCGCATCAGAAGTACCAGTGCAGAATCTGGCTGTCCATTTTCATGACACTTACGGCCAGGCACTGGCGAATGTGCTGACGTGCCTTGAAGCGGGCGTGCGCGTCGTGGATTCGTCGGTTGGCGGCCTCGGCGGCTGTCCGTATGCGAAAGGTGCCAGTGGCAATCTGGCCAGCGAAGACCTGATCTACATGCTGCATGGTCAGGGTATGACCACCGGAGTCGATCTCGATGCTGTGTGCGAAACCGCGATCTGGATCAGCGCAGAACTCGGCCGCAAACCGGCAAGCAAATTGGGTCAGGTTTTATTGGCGCGGCGTGACTAAGCCACCATCGGCGATACTGTCGCCATGAACTACGTTGCCAACGCCGGCCAACTGCTGGTTGAAGTCTTTTTCGGTGCCGCCATCGGCTTGCTGATCCTGCGCGTGTTGCTGCAATTGGTGCGCGCCAATTTCAATAACCCGATCTGCCAGTTCCTCTATCGCGTCACCAATCCAGTGTTGATCCCGATGCGGCGCATCATTCCGGCGTGGCGTGGGCTGGATGCTGCCGGCGTGCTGCTGGCCTGGTTGCTGACTGCGCTGAAGCTGGTCATCGTCTACGCGATGATGGGCGAGACGCTGGGAATCGCCGGTCTCGCCCTGATGGCGCTCGCCGACTTGATCGGTTTGCTGCTGACGATCGCCGTGATCCTGATCATCGTCCGCATCGTGCTCAGCTTCGTCGGCAATGGCGGCAGTTATCATCCCGCCGTTCCTCTGGTTTTCGGTCTTACCGAGCCGGTACTGAAACCAATCCGACGCGTGCTGCCGGCTCCCGGCGGGCTCGATTTCTCACCGATGCTGGCATGGCTTGGCATCCTGTTGATACGCATGCTGGTCGTGCAACCATTGCTCGATATCGGCCTGCAATTGGCGAAAGGAAGTTGAAATGACAACGACAACGAATCGAATCATCCGGGCTTTGGCTGGGATTGCGATACTCTCATCTGCGACGGGCGTTGCAGCACAAACCGGCCCCGACGAAAACCAGTCGCGCCGTGTCGGCGACTTCGAGATCTATTACAGCGCGATCCAGATCAATCAACTGCCAGAGCAGATCAGCAAGCGCTACAAGCTGCAGCGCGGGCCGAACGCGGCGATGCTGCAGGTGACGGTGCGCCAGCATGCCGCCGACGGCAGCGACAAGGCGATTGCAGCGACCATCAGTGGCACCGCGAAAAGCCTCGCATCGAAACCGATCGTGCTGAATTTCGTTGAACATGCCGACAGCGATGCACCGCTCTACATCGCCGAGTTCAAGCTGACCCCGCCGGACACGCTCGTCTACGTCTTGCATGTGTCGGCGGAAGGCCTGGCCGATCAGGAAATCACTTTCCAGCGCGACTACGCGTCGAACTGATGGTGTTCACGCCGCAGGCGCTGGTGCAGATGAAAGTCGTGCCGCTCGCGCCAGCGCGAGGTGAATCGGCAGGATCAGCAGGATCCAGTGCAGGTTGGCCTGCACGAAAGAAGGCAACACTTTCAGGAAAAGGCCAACGGCCGCGCAGAACAGGATAATCCAGGCCAGCACCTGTGCGCGTGGTGAAACCTTCCAGCCTCTTCGAAACGCGCCGATCCACGTTGGCAGCAGCAACAGGCATAGCGGATTCAACAGCAACAGGTTTTCGTTGCGCCACGCCGATTGGTGCTCGGTGAATCCCCAAAGTCCGATCAGCACCAGACCGCCGAGTCCGAAAAATAGTGACAGCACCGTGGCGCTAGATGCAAACGCGACTCGCGAAAAGACGTTGCGTCGCGTGGAGTGCAATGCGGTCAGACCGATGGTGATCGCGAGTCCCAACACCGCAAACCACGGCCGCAAATCGGGTGGCAAGGCCGGTGCTTCCACAACTCGACTCTCGGCCAGCGTGCGCCGGCTGGAAACGAGCGGACGGCCATCGGGGAGGGTAGTTGTCGACACGACGCTGGCCAGCGTCATCGGCACGAAGCTTTCGCGCCAGAAATCCAGTCGCTGGTCGGCGTACGGCCCAAGACCGAGATCGATCACCAGCATCAGCCAGCGATCCGGCGCTGTCAGCCGCAAGCTATCGAGCCGAAAGGTGTAGCCGCGCGATCTGCCTTCGGTCTGCTTGCGGATGGCACCATCGAGCGCCTTGTCGAGCGCGTCGCGCAGCTTCGTTGAGCAGTTCGAGACGAAATAGTCGTAGCGATACGACGCGTTCTCGGGCTTTGCATTGTTGGCAAGAAATTCAGCCAGTTCCAGCTTTCGCGCCGGTGTAAGATCGAGCACCTGTTGCTCGACACTGCGGCCTTCGTCGATGTAGAGCGGGTACTCCTGATCGAAATCGAATGCGCCGATCTGGTACATCATCCGGCCACGCAGGAAGTTGACGAAGAAGTCATCCTGCTCGAAGTCGAACATGCCGTAATTGTAGGAAACCGCGCGTCCCGTCGACAGGTCACGTACCACGATGGCGTTATGGCCGAAGCGTTCCCAGTAAATTTCGCCCGGGCCGTAAGTGACCAGACTGATTTCGAGATTGTCGCCCGGCGTCGGGAGCCCTTGTGCACCAGCTAACGCCGGCGAGAAAAACAACGCGAAGGCCACGCCAACGCCCAGCAGCCAACCCCGAAAACTCACGCCTCGTGGACCCGCACCGCGACCTGCAACAATCGGCGGCTGTCGGCCTTGGTCACGCGGAAATGCAGTCCGCCCAGCGTCGTCTCCTCGGCGATCTCCGGCACGTGTTCGAATTGCGCGGTCAACAGCGCGCCGATGGTGTCGAATTCGTCGTTCGCGAATTCCGATTCAAAGCGGTCATCGAATACCGCCAGCGGGGTCAGCGCGTTGACCAGGTAACGGCCATCGTTGGTGGACTGGATCAGATTGTCTTTTGGATCATCGTCGTCATCGTGCTCGTCATCGATGTCACCGACGATTTGTTCCAGCACATCCTCGATCGTTACCAGCCCACTGACACCGCCGTATTCGTCGACGACCACAGCCATGTGGTTGTGGGAAAGGCGGAATTCCTTGAGCAGGATGTTCAGGCGCTTGCTTTCGGGTATCAGCGACGCCGGTCGCAGCATCTGGCGTATGTCGTGCGCGCTGCCTTGCTTGAAGCAACGCAGCAAGTCTTTCGCAAGCAGAATGCCGAGCACTTCGTCGCGATCATCGCCATGCACCGGGAACCGCGAGTGGCCGGACTCGATGACCGTGGCAAGCATCTCATCGAGTGTCGCGTCGATCTCGATCGAGACCATTTGCGCGCGGGGAATCATCACTTCCCATACCTTGAGGTCAGACACGTGGATCGCGCCTTCGATCATCGACAGGGTGTCGTTCGATAGCAATCCATTGACGCGCGCTTCGCGCAACTCTTCCAGCAACTCTTCGCGGCTGGTTACTTCGCCGGACAGCGCCTGGGTCAAACGACCAAACCAGGAACGCGCCGGCTGGCTGGGGAGGCTCTGGTCAACCATGCGCAGGTGTCACCGCACCGCCTGCGCGCAGATCAAAACGCGGCGGTGAAGGCAGACTGGCCGTCTGGCGAGCTGCCGCAACGCGGAGCTGCGCGCAGGCGGTGCGGCCCAGCCGACTGTACTTGTAAAAGGGTGATGTCCGAAAGGCCCTCAGGCCGGTGCCCGGCGCTTGTCCAGGCGGCCGGCCTGCACGGCACCCCACGCCCCGGCCTGAGAACCTTTCGGACATCATGCCATCTGCGCCTGGTTGATCAGAGCATCCCTTGGTGGGTCCTCGCTCATTACATCTTCATATCTGGCCCGATGTGCGGGCGGTCCGGCCAGTCTACCGAAAAACCATGACTGCCGAATCACATCGTCGCTTCGCCTAAACTGGCCACGATGACGACATCAACTGTTCCGCTCACCATTCGCCAACGCTCCGTTCCAGCAGGCGGCTGCGATTGGCCCGATTCGATCCACCCGGTCTTGCGACGCATCCATTCCTCGCGCGGTGTGTCCGATCCCGCCGATCTGGAACACCGCCTGGCGCGCCTGCTTGCGCCGGATTCGTTGGGTGGGCTTGATCGCGCTTGCGAGCTGCTGGCAAAGGCCATTGACCGCGATGCGCAGATCGTCGTCGTTGGCGATTTCGACGCCGATGGCGCCACCGGCACGGCTGTTGCGATACGTGGATTGCGAATGCTGGGTGCGAAATGTGTCGCCTATCGCGTGCCTAATCGAGTCTTGCATGGCTATGGTCTAAGCCCCGCCCTGGTTGCGACGCTGGGCGCTCCCAAGCCCGACCTGATTGTCACTGTCGACAATGGTGTCGCCAGCCTGGCCGGTGTCGATGCGGCCAATGCACTTGGCATTGCAGTGCTCGTCACCGACCATCATTTGCCTGGTCCGCATCTGCCAAACGCAGCGGCCATCGTCAATCCGAATTTGACGGGCGATGCGTTCCCGAGCAAGGCGCTCGCCGGCGTCGGCGTGATGTTCTACCTGCTGCTGGCTCTGCGCGCGCACCTGCGCGAGCGCGGCGCGTATGCGATCAAGCCCGAGCCCGACCTCAGCCTCCTGCTCGACCTCGTTGCACTTGGCACCGTCGCCGACATGGTCCCGCTGGATCGCAACAACCGCCTGCTGGTCGAAGCCGGATTACGCCGCATTCGCGCCCGACGCGCCGTAGCCGGCATCACCGCGTTGCTGGAAAGCAGCGGTCGCGATCCGGCCCGCACGGTGGCCAGCGATCTCGGCTTTGCCGTTGCACCACGCATCAATGCGGCAGGCCGTCTCGAAGACATGTCGATCGGCATCGAATGCCTGCTCACTGACGATTTGTACGTCGCACGCGAACTCGCGGATCGATTGTCGACAATCAATTCCGAGCGCCGAGAAGTGCAGAGCAACATGCTGGAACAGGCGGAGGCAGCAACCGGTCGCTGGCTTGCGCAACGCAACGGTAACGAACTGCCGACCGGGCTGACCTTGTTCGACGACCAATGGCATCCTGGCGTGGTCGGTCTGGTTGCGTCGCGAATCAAGGATCGCCTGCATCGCCCGGTGATCGCCTGTGCGCCGGCTGGCGATGGAAGTGATGAGCTGCGAGGCTCGGCGCGCTCGATCCCCGGCTTTCATATCCGCGATGCTCTGGCCGAAGTGGACGCGATGCATCCTGGATTGATCGGTCGCTTTGGAGGCCATGCCATGGCAGCCGGGATGACACTGGATCGCACAAAACTTCCTGCGTTCTCCAAGGCATTCGATGAAATTGTGAGCCGTCGACTGACGACCGAGTCGCTGCACGCCGAGTTGCTGACGGATGGTGCACTCGACGTCGCGGACTTCGATCTGGTCCTGGCGCGACAACTGCGCTACGCCGGGCCGTGGGGACAAAACTATCTTGAGCCATTGTTCGACAACGTGTTCCAGTTGCTCGCGATCAAGATCGTCGCGGAGAAGCATTGGCGACTGACGCTGCAATACGCTGACCGGCGCGAAGCGCTCGAAGCAATGCTCTTCAACGCGCCGTCGCAGCAACCGCAGGAGGGTCCGTTGCGGGTGATCTATCAGATGGACCTGGACGAATGGAACGGCCGCGAACGCCTGCGCCTGATTGCGCGACATGTGCTGTCCGTGTCAAACAGAAATTGACAACACTTTTGCAATCACTCTCCGTTCACGTCGGCTCGTCTTTACTTCGTTCAGCCACCATCGCAGCCATTCGGAAGCTTTGGCAGGCCCACCAACTCCAAAAGGGGACCGTCATGAACACCAACCGCTGTTTCTTGTTAGCCGCTTCGATCGTCGCCGTGCTGTCGCTCGCGGCATGCGAACAAAAGGATCCGGCGCAGAAAATCGGTGAAGCACGCCAACAGGGAGCCGAAGATGTCGCAAACGCGAAGCAGGCTGCTAACGAGGATATCGCCAAAGCCAACGACCAACTCGACGCGGCGCGAACCAGGGCCGAAGCCGAGATCGCCGAAGCGCATGCCGACGCCAATGCCAAAATCAACGATGCGTCCACCGAGGCAGTCGATGCCGCAGCCGATTCGCGTGCCGAGGTTGTGAAGGTGCAAGCCGACACGATCACGACGGAGGCCAGGGCGACCTACGACGTCGCCATCGCCAAGGCCGACGCCGAAAACAAGGTCGCCAGCGAGCGTTGTGACGCGATGACGACTGGCGACAAGGACGCCTGCCACGACCAAGCCAACGCCGCCAGCGATCTCGCCAAGACCAACGCCCAGCGTGCACTGGACGACGCCAAGGTTGCGGCGAACGACGCGCAACGCTGATCGACGCAGCAGCGCAACGAAAACCCGACTTCGGCCGGGTTTTTCCTGGGCTGCATCCTTGCAAAACTCGCTCCGCCGAGGCCTAACCACGCCAGCCCACGTACAATGCGCGGCTTGCCTGTGCTGGAGCATCGCGTGTCTGACGAAGTTGAGTATTCCGTCCTGGTCCTGAAAAAAGGCGAGGACGCGCGTTTGCGGGCCGGTCATCTATGGGTTTTTTCCAACGAAGTGGACACCGAGCGCACGCCGCTCAGCGGTTTCACGCCTGGACAGGCGATCGCCATCGTCGACCATCGCGACAAGCCGATCGGCATCGGTTACGTCAATCCGAATTCGCTGATCTGCGCCCGCCTGGTCTCGCGTGGGCTTGAGCATCCGCTGGATCGCTCGCTGATCGTGCACCGCTTGAATATCGCGCTGTCGTTGCGAGAGCGATTGTTTGACGAACCGTACTATCGCCTCGTCTTCGGCGAATCCGATGGTTTGCCGGGACTGACCATTGACCGCTTTGGCGATGTACTGGTCGGGCAGGTGACCACGGCCGGCATGGACAACATCAAGGATGACATCGTTGCCGCAGCCGTAAAGGTGCTCAAGCCACGCCAGTTCTGGTGGAAGAACGATGCGTCGATTCGCAGCCTCGAAGGCCTGGCTGATTCGGTGGAACTGGCGCACGGGGAACCTGGCGGCCAGGTCATCGTCAAGGAAAACGGATTGACGTTCGAAGTCGACCCCGAACATGGCCAGAAGACCGGCTGGTTCTACGACCAGCGCGCCAATCGTGATCATCTTGCGAAGCTGGTCGAGGGCAAGCGCGTGCTGGATGTCTTCAGCTATCTCGGCGGTTGGGGCTTGCGCGCGGCGCAGCTTGGCGCGAGCGAAGTTGTGTGCGTCGATGGCTCGCAATCGGCAGTCGACGCGATCGGTCGCAATGCAGATATCAACGGCCTTGCCGACAAGGTCACGGCGATTCGTGGCGATGCCTTCGAGGAGCTCAAGCGCATGCGCGAGCAGCGCGAGAAGTTCGACGTGGTCATCGTCGACCCGCCCGCGTTCGTCAAGCGCAAGAAGGATTTCCGCGAAGGTCGCACCGCGTATCGGCGCATCAACGAACTGGCGATGCAGCTACTTCAGCGCGAAGGAATTCTGGTCACCTGTTCGTGCTCACACCACATGCCGCGCGTCGCGCTGCTGGGTGCCGTGCAGGAAGGCGTGAGGCATCTGGATCGACAGGCGCAGTTGCTGGTGTCGTTGCAGCAGGGGCCCGATCATCCGGTCCATCCGGCGATTCCGGAGACCGAATACCTCAAGGGGTTCATCTTCCGGGTGCTCCCGGTTTAGGCTTTGAGTTGAAGCTGGAGAAGTGATGCACTATTTCGTCGACATCGATCCGATCGCGTTCTCGATTGGCCCGCTGGCGGTGCACTGGTACGGCTTGATGTACCTGCTGTCATTTGCTGGTGCGTACGCGCTGGGTGAATCCCGGCGTCGACGCGGACGCCTGCCGATCGGTGAGCAGGCCTATTCCGACCTGTTCTTCTACGGCATGCTCGGCGTGATCGTCGGCGGTCGCGTCGGCTACATGTTTTTCTATAACTTTGCCGAGCTTGTCCACGATCCGATTTCGTTCTTCAAGGTCTGGCAGGGCGGCATGTCGTTTCATGGCGGCTTGATCGGCGTTCTGCTGTCGTCATGGATCTGGTCGCGACGGCAGAAAATTCACTACTTCGACACCATGGATTTCATCGCGCCATTCGTGCCGGTTGGATTGGGGCTGGTTCGCTTTGGCAACTTCATCGGCGGCGAATTGTGGGGCCGCCATACCGACGTGGCTTGGGGCATGATCTTCCCGCGCGCGCCCGAGCTTGCCGACCAATCCATCGAGTCGCTGCGCACGCTGGCTCAGGCTGGCATGTTGAACCAGGAAGCGCGTCATCCGTCGACGCTTTACGAGATGTTCCTCGAAGGATTCGTGATGTTCGCCGTGCTCTGGCTGGTGTCGGCAAAACCGCGTCGACGCTACCTGATCTCGGGCTTGTTTGCGTTGATGTATGGCTGCTTCCGCTTTGCCGTCGAATTCGTGCGTCAGCCTGATGTGCAACTGGGTTTCCTCGCTGGTGGCTGGTTAACCATGGGCATGTTGCTGTCGTTGCCACTGATCGCGGTCGGCCTGTTCCTGATCGCGCTGTCGCGACGCGCGCCGGTGCTGGAACCACAAATCGTCAGCGATCCGCCGAAAGAAAAGAAAAAAGCAGGCAAGCGCTGATGCAGGCGTATCTGGACCTCCTGCGTCATGTGCTCGAACACGGCACGCAGAAAGATGACCGCACCGGTACCGGCACGCTCAGCGTATTTGGCTGGCAGATGCGCTTTGATTTGCGCAGAGGTTTCCCGCTGGTCACGACCAAGAAGCTGCACTTGCGCTCGATCGTGCATGAGCTGATCTGGTTTCTCGCTGGCGACACCAATACCGGCTATCTCAAGGAAAACGGTGTCGGCATCTGGGATGAGTGGGCCGATGCCGACGGCAACCTTGGGCCGGTTTACGGCAAGCAGTGGCGTTCGTGGCCGACCGCCGATGGCCGCAGCATCGATCAGATCAGTGAAGTGATTCAACACATCAAGCGCAACCCTGATTCGCGTCGCTTGATCGTCAGCGCATGGAACGTCGGCGAGTTGGCCGAGATGGCTTTGCAGCCTTGCCACACCATGTTCCAGTTCTACGTGGCCGATGGAAAACTGTCATGCCAGTTGTACCAGCGCTCGGGCGATATTTTCCTCGGCGTGCCTTTCAACATCGCCAGCTACGCCTTGTTGACCCATATGGTTGCGCAGGTTTGCGACTTGGACGTCGGTGATTTCGTACACACACTCGGCGATGCGCACTTGTACTTGAACCACGTCGATCAGGCACGCACGCAGCTGGCGCGAACGCCGGGGTTGTTGCCGACCTTGCGATTGAATCCAGCGAAACGCTCGGTGTTCGATTTCCGCTTCGACGACGTTGCGTTCGACGGCTACCAGCCGCAAGCCGCGATCAAGGCATCGGTGGCGGTTTGAACGAGGTCGCCATCATCGTCGCCGTTGATCGCAACGGCGCCATCGGACGCGGCAATTCGCTGCCGTGGCACCTGCCGGACGACCTCAAACGTTTCAAGACATTGACCTTGGGCAAACCGATTTTGATGGGGCGCACGACCGCGCAGGCGATTGGTCGCGCCTTGCCGGGAAGACGAAACCTGGTGCTTACGCGTGGAGCTAGTGCACCGTTCGAAGATCAGGAAGTCGTCAACGGCATCGATGCTGCGCTTGCAAGCGTCCACGGCGATCTCGCCGTGATCGGCGGTGGCGAAATCTATGCGCAGGCCATGCCCTACGCGACCGTTGTTCACCTGACCCGCGTCGATACCCACGTTGCCAACGCCGATACGTTCTTCGCGCCACTGGATCCGATGGTCTGGGAAGAAGTTAACCGTAAGGCGCACATGGCCGACGCCAACCACGCCCACGCCTTCGAGTTCATCGACTATCGGCGACGGTGAGCGCGCCACGTGGCGCTCCTATTTTTGTGGGGTGCTGTTGTAAACGTTCCTGCGAACGTGCAGTGCTAGCTTGTCTATTTCGTCAACTTCAGCGGAGCTGCGCCTGCATCACGCAGAGCTTTGTCTAGGCGCGCCAAATCTTCATCCTTGAAGCGCTTCCAATCCTGCAAGGAAAGCTCGGTCATCTCGACCAATTTCGTGTAGCCGTCACGCGCGTCGGGAGATGGCGCGGCATCGGCATCGTTGATGGCCGCGAGCAATTGCCCGAGCGAACCCTCGATGAAGGCAAGACTACGCGTAGATGTTGGCGGTTTTGACCAGGCGTTGAAGGGATTGGGTGATGGCGTGGTGCCGGTGACCTGGTTGAAGCGTTTCGCGAAATCCTCAAACAGTGGCTGCGTGGCTCCGTCCTTGCTCAAGCGTTCCATCATCGGCTCGCGCAGCTTGCCGGCATCGGCAATTGCGGCGGCAACTTTCGTTTGCAATGTTTCAACCTTGCGCGCGAGTGCGAAGGCATCCGTGTAAGCACTGGCAGACAGGTCGATGCGCGGATCGGCGACCACCGTGAGATCCTGGTGATACGACTTGCCATCGACAACCAACTCGATCCGATAGACGCCGGGCGGCGCCCAGATACCATCGGCATAGGGATTGGATACCTCACCCGCCGGCGGATAGTGCAGTGACCACACGAAACGATGCATGCCAGCCGATGTCGCAAGGGGCGTTGCACGCTTCACCCACTCGGGTGCATTGCCGAGCTTGGAAAGGTCAGGCGCGGCAGGTTGTTGCGCGCTCGACCAGCGCCGGACTTCTGAATCATCGCTGGCGCGAACAATCAGTTCGACTGGCTTCTTCGCATCGCTGCCGAGCAGGTAGTCAATCGCGGCACCGCTATGTGGATTGGCGGCAGTCGGTTCGTCCTTGGGCAGCGGCGTGCCGGTGAACGCCGCTGCGCGATAGCGAATCGCAGTTGCCGGATCGAACAAGCGCGTGCTCTTCGCGTTGCCCGGTGCTAGCTGGCGCAGGGGATTGATGCTGTCGATGATCCAGATGCCGCGACCGTGCGTGCCGATGACCAGGTCATCGCCATGCACGACGATGTCGCGCACCGACGTTGGCGGCAGGTTTTGCTGAAGCGACTGCCAGTGATCGCCGTCGTCAAACGACACGATCATGCCAAGTTCGGTCGCCGCGTAGAGCAAGCCACGCTGCTTGGGATCTTCGCGCACGGCGTTGACGAAATCGCCGTCGCGAATGCCGCTGACGATCAGTTGCCATGATTTGCCGCTGTCGCGAGTTCGGTAGATGTACGGCTTGCGATCATCCAGTCGATGCCGATCAATCGCGACGTAGGCGTAATTCGCATCGAAGTGCGAGGGCTCGATGATGCCGACCTTGGACCATGCAGTCAGTGCGTCTGGCGTCACGTCGGTCCAGTTCGCGCCAGCGTCGTCGCTGCGCCAGACCAGGCCATCGTCAGTGCCGGCCCAGATCAGGTTGTCGCGAATCGGTGATGTGGCAATCGAATAGACCACGCCGCGACGCGGACCGTTGCCGAGGTTGTTGTCGGCGGTGACCCCGTCGAGATTCGGTGGCACGCCGGGATCTTCGCGAGTCAGGTCTGGGCTGATCGCCTGCCAGTGCTCGCCGCCATCGTCGGTGCGCCAGATCTTCTGGTTTCCAAAATAAAGACGGTTGGGTTTGCGCTGATCGAACGCCAGCGGCAGCGTCCAGGTGTTGCGATAGAGATCGGGCTCGGTCAGCGTCGGTGGAATTGAGCGTGTCTGCTCGGTGCGCAGGTCCAGCTTGTCGACCGTGCCGCCGTAGATCATGTCCGGGTCGCGCGGGTCGGGCGCGATCATCCCGGACTCGCCTCCAGCGGTGACCTCGCTGAAGTTTTCCATCGAGATCACGCGGCCATGGCTACGGCTGGGCAGGGCGATGGCGCCGGAATCCTGTTGTGCGCCGTAGATGCGATACGGGAAGCGGTTATCGGTGCTGATGTGATAAAGCTGCGCGGTCGGCTGGTTATGCCAACTCGACCAGGTCGTTCCACCGTTCAAGGTCACCAGCGCGCCCTGGTCGACTGCCAGCATCTGCCGTTGCGGGTTATTCGGATCGATCCACATGTCGTGGAAATCGTCACCGGTCGAATCACCCTTGAGTGGAATGAATGTGCTGCCGCCGTCATCGGAGCGCAGCACGATGGTGTTCAACGCGTACACACGGTCGGCGTTTTCGGGATCGATGGTGATGCGACCGAAATACCAGCCGCGCTGCCAGATGCGCGGATCACCACTGCTCTTTTTCCAGTTCGCGCCGCCATCTTCGGAACGGTACAGGCCGCCCGCATCGCCATCGACAATGGCGTAGACGCGTTGGGATTCGCTCGCCGAAATACCGATGCCGATGCGGCCGAGCTTGCCTTCGGCAAAGCCGTTGCCGTGTATCGGCTGCCAGGTATCGCCGCCATCAATGGATTTGTACAGGCCGGAGCCCGGACCGCTCGCTGGCGGATAGACATTCCACGGTGTGCGTCGCGCTTGCCACATGGAGGCATAGATGACTTTCGAATTGCTGGGCTCAAAGGCAAGATCGATGGCACCGGTCGCGTCGTCATTGCCGAGCACGCGGGTCCAGTTCGCGCCGCCATCGTTGGAGCGGAACACGCCGCGCTGTTCGTTTGGCCCGTATGGATGTCCAAGCGCCGCGACATAGACAAGGTCGGGATTGGCGGGATCGACAATGACGCGACCGATCTGCTGGCTGTCGACGAGACCGATCTTGCGCCAGGTCTTGCCGGCATCGGACGAGCGATACATGCCGTCGCCCTGGGCGATGTCCGAACGCATGTCGGCTTCACCGCTGCCGACATAGATCACGTTCGGATCGGACGGCGCAATCGCGATTGCACCAATTGATCCGACGCCTTGATCGTCGAAGATCGGTTGCCAGGTGCGACCAGCATCGTTGGATTCCCAGACACCGCCGTTGACCGATCCGAAGTAGTAATGCTGCGGCTGCCCCGGCACGCCGCTGACGGCAAGAACGCGACCGCCGCGATACGGCCCGACCAGTCGCCAATCGAGATTCTGGAATGAAACAGGATCGACTTGCGCTACCGCCAGGACACTGGCGAATGCAGCAGTCAAAGCGACGAAAAGGCGTCCAATCATCGGGATTTCCCAAGAGCAATGATGCGACGGATTGTAGGCCGACGTTGCCGATTGCGCGCCATGCCAAACGTACTGAATGCAACGGCGCGCCGCGATCAGTCGTTGTTTTTCCCGGATGGCGCCGGACGATGGGACTTGATCGAAACGAAGTTCGGCTCATCGCCATCAACCCGCATGGCCGTCAACGAACCACCCCAGACACAACCGGTATCCAGTGCCGTCACGCCCATCCCGTGGCACAACCCCAACGCCGACCAATGACCAAAGATAAGCCGCAAGTCGCGTTTGGCCATGCCGGGCACTTCGAACCACGGATACAGACCGGCGCGCTGCGTGCCTGGCGGACCCTTGTCGGAAAATGCGATGCGGCCACGTATGTCGCAATAGCGCATCCGGGTAAACACGTTGATGCCGGCGCGCAGCCTGTCGATGCCACGCAGGCGCGGTGACCACGTGTCGGGGTTGTTGCCGAACAACTGCTTCAGCAGACTCTGGTAACCGGACCCACGCAAGCGCACCTCGATCTCACGCGCACAGCTTTCCGCCTGTTCGATGGTCCATCGCGGTGACAGGCCGGCGTGGAGCAAGCCATGGCCCAGTTCGCGATCAACATGCAGCAGCGGGCATTGCCGCAACCAATCGAGCAGCTCGTCGCGATCAGGCGCGAACAACACTTCGCGAAGCTCGGGATTTACCTTGGCCTGGTCTTCGCGACGACGCTCGGCGATCGCCAGCAGGGAAAGGTCGTGGTTGCCGAGCACGACGACGGCACGATTTCCGAGCGCCTTCACCGTGCGCAACACTTGCAGTGACTGACCGCCGCGATTGACCAGGTCACCGCAAAACCAGAGCACGTCGCGCTGCGGATCGAACTCGATCCGTGCAATCAATTCGATCAATTCGTCGTGACAGCCTTGCAGGTCGCCAATGGCCCAGACAGCCATCAGTGCAGCGTCCGCGGCATGCTCAATACGAACGCAGGAATAGACGCGTCGAAATGCGTGCCATCGTCGGCAATCATCTGATAGCTGCCGTGCATCGTGCCCAGCGCGGTCTTGAGCACGGTGCCCGATGTGTACTCGAAATCATCGCCCGGTGACATCCATGGTTGCTCGCCGATGACGCCATCACCGCGTACTTCATTCAATTCGCCGTTGTCGTCCGCGATCACCCAATGCCGCGTCAGCAAGCGCGCGCCAACGCTGCCTTCGTTCGCAATTTTTATCGTGTAGGCGAACACGTAACGGTCTTCCTGCGGCATCGATTCGTCTTCCAGGAATCGGCTGCTGACGGTGACGCTGATCGCGTATGGCTTTTTGGCACTCATCGTTTGATTGTCACGGACTACGTCGCATCGGGCAAGGCGCGGGGAGCCGCGCGCCCTGGTTTTGGCTGTCGCCCGTCTTGTCGGGCGTTTCGCGTGACGGTCGCTCGCCGCTTCTCTCTTGTTGGCTATCGCCAGACAGGTCAAGCGTTTCTCGCGCCTGCCGGCACGCGAGTCACCCCCGGATCAAGTCCGAGGGCAGGCTTTTTCTCGCGCAAAGAAAAGTAACCCAACGGATGCGGCCCGATGTCCTGTCGGTCTTGCGGTGAAGCCGCACGACGTCGCAAGCACTGGACGGGTCGGCTGAAGGCACATCCTGTGCCGCAGCCGAAGCCACGCGATCCATCGCGCGGCCCGCAAGCGGCTGATCCGTCCAGCACTTGCCGACAGGAACGGGCGTGGATCAAAAGTACAGCGCAGCTGCGCTGTGCTGCTGTTGACCTACCTCCCGATTCGGGGAGGCGAGATGGCGCAGGAGATGCCCGCAGGGTGGCCGAATGGATTCGGCCAGTTCGCTGCAGGTGCAGGGATGCGCCTTAAGCGAACCCCGTAGCCAGCTCGCGCAGTAGTGCGGCTTTATCGCACGACCGACCCGCCACGGGCGCATCTTTGGGCACCGTTTCTGTGCGAGCAGAAAGAGTGCTCGGCGGGCGGTAGCCCGGCGAAACGCTTGACCCGCCTGGCGATAGCCAACAAAAACGAAGCGGTGGCCGGCAGCCCGGCGAAACGCCTGACCAGTTCGGCGACAGCCGAACCATACGCTTGAGCAGTCAGGCGACAGCCACAAAAAATTGATAGCGGGCGCGAGGTCCGAACCCTCGCTGTTGTGTGTCGCGTAGCATGACGGCACCACCAAAAAGAGCTGACGCAATGTTGTTGCTTGCATCGAAATCGCCGCGTCGCCAACAACTGCTGGAGCAACTCGGCGTCGAGTTCTCTGTGATTGACATCGACGTGGTGGAGAAACGTGCGGCAGGCGAAACTGCGCTCCAGTACGTCAATCGTGTGAGCCGCGACAAGGCATACGCGGGACTTGCCAAGGCTGCGCCCGGTGATGTGGTGCTGGCGGGTGATACCGAGGTGGTGCTGGGCGACAAGGTCTTCGGCAAGCCGCGCGACGCCAATGACGCGGCGCGCATGTTGCGACGCCTTTCGGGACGTGAACACGATGTGACGTCGGTGGTCTGGCTGGTGGATGGACAACGCGTGATATCGGCGAACTGCCTCACCAAAGTGCAGTTCGACACGCTGGACGAAGCTGATATCGCCGCCTACGTCGCGACAGGTGAGTGCTACGGCAAGGCCGGTGCGTACGCGATCCAGGGCCGCGCTGCTGCGTTTATCAGTGACATTCAGGGAAGCTATTCAAACGTGATGGGCCTGCCGCTGTACGAAACCGCCATGGTGCTGCGTGCTTTCGGATTGATGTGAGTCAGCCGGCCACGTCGCCAGCGCGACATCGACATCGACCGCTGCGAACGCTATAACCAAACCATCCTTTTTTGAATATCGAAACCCCGTGACCGAGGAAATACTGATCAATGTGACACCCCGCGAAACCCGCGTTGCCCTCGTCGAGAACGGCATGTTGCAGGAGGTCCACGTCGAGCGTTCATCGCGGCGCGGCTACGTCGGCAACATCTACAAGGGGCGTATCAGTCGGGTGATGCCGGGCATGCAGGCGGCGTTTGTCGATGTCGGTCTGGAGCGCACGGCGTTCCTGCATGCATCGGACATCATGCGTCCGATTGAACCCAGTCTGCCGGAGGATGGCGACTTCAGCGTGCCGACCACGCCGCCGATCAACGAGTTGTTGCGCGAAGGCCAGGAAGTGGTCGTGCAAATCGTCAAGGACCCGATCAGCAGCAAGGGCGCGCGGTTGACCACGCACCTTTCGATCCCATCGCGCTACCTGGTCCTGCTGCCGTACAGCCGTGTGCTGGGCATCTCGGCGCGGATCGAGGACGAGGCCGAGCGGGCACGCCTGAAAGGGCTGTTGGTCGAAGCCGCTGGCGAGTCCAACTACGGTTACATCGTGCGGACCAATGCCGAAGGGCAGGGCATCCAGGCACTGGCCGACGATGTCGAATATCTCGGTCGTTTGTGGAGCGCGTTTCAGGACAAAGTCAATAAGTCCAGCGTCGGCGACTGCATCTATGAGGACATGCGGTTGGCCCTGCGCGCAGTGCGCGACCTGATGGGCCCGGACATCGAAAAAGTGCGGGTCGATTCGCGTGAAACCTGTGAGCGCGTCCACGATTTCCTGAATCGCTTCATGCCGGACAGGATCGACCACATCGAGTTGTATGTCGGTGCGCGCCCGATCTTCGATCTGTACGGCGTCGAGGACGAAATCCAGAAGGCGCTGGCCCGCGAGGTGCCGTTGAAGTCCGGCGGCTATCTGGTGGTCGACCAGACCGAGGCGATGACAACGATTGATGTCAACACTGGCGCGTTCCTGGGTTCACGCAATCTCGAAGAGACGGTGTTTCGGACCAACCTGGAAGCGGCGCAGGCATCGGCGCGACAACTGCGGCTGCGCAACCTGGGCGGGATCATCATCATCGACTTCATCGACATGCAAGACGCCGAACACAAGCGCCAGGTGTTGCGCCAGTTGGAAAAAGCGCTCAGCCATGACCACGCCAAGACCACGGTCTACGAAATGTCGCAGCTGGGCCTGGTCGAGATGACCCGCAAACGCACGACGGAAAGCCTGGAACGCCAGTTGTGCGAACCGTGTGCAACGTGCGCGGGACGTGGCAGCGTGAAGACGGCGGAAACCATCACGTACGAAATCTTCCGCGAGATTACCCGCGCTGTGCGCCAGTTTGAATCAGCGAAACTGCTGGTGCTGGCCTCGCCCGTCGTGGTTGGCCGGATCCTCGACGAGGAAGGCACTGCGGTCGCCGAACTGGAGGAGTTCATCGGCAAGACCATACGATTCCAGGCCGAAGAACAATATTCGCAGGAGTCGTTCGATGTGGTGCTGTTGTAGCGGTGGCGAGCGTCGTCCTGACGTTGAATCGGCAAGCCGATAAGCACTGATGGCAGTCCGATCCGGCTGGCGTCGCGTGCGCCGCAACCTGTGGAACCTGGTGGCGTTGCTGATCATCGTCGCCGCGCTCGGGGCGGGCGTTGTCCAACTCGGCTTGCCGTGGCTGGTGCGCAATCCACAACAGGTCGAGCGCTGGTTGTCGGATCGATTGCAGCGGCCGGTGAGCGTCGGAAAGATTGCGTCGCGTTGGTTGCGAAGTGGCCCCGAGCTGTCACTGGAAGGTGTTGTCATCGGTGCGGCCGGAAAAGATGGGGAAAGCCTTCAACTGGATCGCGCAGCCTTGGCCTTGAACCTGTTCGCTCCGTTGCAACGCAATGGCGTCTGGAACGAGTTTCGATTGTCCGGCCTGGAATTGACGCTCCAGCGCGGAGCTGATGGCCGCTGGACCCTGGGTGGCCTGGACCTGCCGCAATCGCCGCCGGGCAAGCAGGATGGGCTCGGTGCGCTCGGCGCATTGGTGCTGAACGACCTGTTGCTGCATGTTGACGATCCGCGCGATTCCCTTCAACTCGACTTGGCCGCCAGTGAATTGCGCCTGGTAAACCGCAGCGAGGGGCCGAGAGTCCTTGCCAAGATTCGCCGCGCCGGCACCGACAATCCGCCACTGGATCTGGTCATCGACAGTAGTCCGGACCGGCGCAGCGGCCGTGCCTGGATCGGCGGCTCGGAGCTTGACCTGTCCACACTGCTGGCAGCGTTGCCGCTTGACGACATCCGCATCGACAGGGCAAGTGGGGCAATCGATGCCTGGGCCAACTGGAGCGATGGCGCGCTGCGCGAGGTGAGCCTCCAGTTCGATCTTGCGGGCGTAAGGATGCAGCGGACCGACGTGGGTGCAGTGCCTGCGATTGATCTGGATGCGCTATCCGGGGTCGCCCGGTTTCGCCTGGATGCACAAGGCTGGGACATCGACGTCGCGGATTGGCGTCTCGCCCGACCGGGCCAACCACCTTCAGAGCCAGCCCGCTTCGCGATGCGCCGTAGTGGCGATCCCGCGCACTGGCTTGCCGCAGCTGATCGCGTCGACATTGCCGGGCTGGCACCACTGGCGACACTGGCCCCCGGCGTTCCGAATGGCCTGCGCAGTTGGCTTGCCGAAGCTGTGCCAGAGGGAGTGCTGGATGGCCCGAAGTTTCGCTACGACGGTCCCAGTGACTACCAGTTGTCGACCGGATTCAGCGGCCTTGCCGCCAGCGCCGTCGGCCACAAGCCGGGCATCCACTCGCTGTCGGGCAGCATCGTAGGCGACGCGCAAGCCACGATGATTTCGCTGCCCATGCAGGCACTCCAACTTGATTTCCCCGGGGTGTTTCGCACGCCGTTTCGCTACTCTGCAATGGGCGGCGATATCGTCGTCTGGCGCGACGATGATGGCTGGCATACCAGCACCAACCGACTCGCGTTCGAAGGCGAAGGCTACCGCGGCGAGTTGCGTGGCAGCGTCGCGTTTCCGGCAGATCGTTCCAGGCCTTCGCTCGATGTGGCGGCAACGATCCAGCATGCCGACCTGACGGCGGCCAAGCTGTTCTGGCCTGTCAACGTGCCGCCGAAAGCGATGCAATGGCTCGACGATGCATTTCTTGCCGGCGGCTTGACCGCACAGGCCGTGTTTCGCGGCAACCTCGAGGATTTCCCATTCCGCGATGACGAAGGTCGCTTCGAGGCGGTCGCCGAACTCAACGATATGCAGTTGAGCTTCAATCCAGACTGGCCGACGGCGGATCACGTCAATGCTACGGCGAGCTTCCTCAATCGTGGTGTCCATGTCGACATCCACGGCGGTGAAACGATGGACAATCGGCTGCTATCGGGCCACGCGTCGATCGAGGAATTGGGCAATGTGGTCCTCGAGTTGCAGGCCAAGGTGCAAGGGCGCGGAGGTGACCTGCTCGGCTATCTCCGCGCCACGCCAATCGGTCGCGATGCTGCCGCTGGTCTGGATGGACTGACGATCAGCGGTCGTGGCGATGTCGACCTGAAGCTGCACATTCCGTCAGGCCATCCGGAACTGAACACGGTCGATGGCATCGTGCGCATGCGCGATGCGTCCATTGCATCCAGCAAATGGGATGTGAAGCTGGATTACGGCAATGGCGTGCTCCATTTCGACCAGCGCGGCTTCGAGGCCAAGGATTTTTCCGTCAGTCACGATGGAAATCCGGGCACGCTTGCCCTGGCGATCGGTGCGCCAGTCGCCAACGATGCCAACACGCTGGAGCTTGGCCTGGTCATTCCGCTCACCATTACGCAACTGTTGGAACGGGTTCCGAATGTGGCTTTCCTTGCTAACACCATCAAGGGGAAATCCGACTGGGACATCGCCTTGTCGATACCCAAGGCTGATCGACAGCAGTCTCCGCAATTGAAACTCGGCAGCAAACTGGTCGGCACAACCGTCGACCTGCCGGCGCCGATCGGCAAGGAGGCGGCAACGCCAAAATCGCTCGAAATCGTCTTGCCGCTACCGGCCGAAGGGCGCGAGTATCGACTCGACTACGATGGCGTGTTGACCCATGTTGGCCGTGTCCCGCGCGCGAACCAGCCGTACGCGGGTCGATTCGACCTGGGCAGCAAGCTGGCTGGCCCGATGCCGGATGCCGGAATTTTCGTTGGTGGTCGCGCCCGCGAGCTGGATGCGACCGGCTGGATTGCGTTTGCGGTTGGACTGACCGGTGGCGGGAGCGGCACCGGTCTTCGCGGTGTCGATGTCCATGCTGACGCGCTGGCCATCGGCGACAGTCGCGTGCCAGATGTTGATGTGGCGATGTCATTCGCTGATACGGGCACCCATGTCGAGCTGGCCGGTGCGTCGGTGCAGGGCAGCATCGATATCCCCAAGGATTTGGCGCGCGCTGGCGTGACGGTCCATTTGCCGATCCTGCATTGGCCAGCGCCGCCGGAAAAAGCCAGGGCCGATGACGATGCCGACGAAACGCGCAGCCCGTTCGCGCCATCGAGCGCGCCGCCGATGCATGTCTGGGTCGGCGATCTTCGTGTTGGCAAAGCGGAGTTTGGCGAGACCCGCATCGAGACGCGGCCTACCGCAGCCGGCATGCGCATCGACACGCTGGATGCCCGCTCGCCGATGTTCCACTTGAGTGCGAGCGGCGACTGGAACGGCAGCCCGGCGAACAACCAGACCGCGCTCGATCTGGAATTGACTGCGCCGGATCTCGGCCGCCTACTGGAAGGCTTCGGCTTCAAGGACATGCTCGCCGGCGGTGCCAGCGAAGCGCAATTGAGCGGCAGCTGGCCAGGGTCGCCAGTGGCGTTCGCGTTAAGTCGGTTGTCCGGGACGTTGACGCTGGACGTCGACCAGGGACGATTCCTGGAGGTCGAACCCGGCGCTGGTGGTCGCTTGTTCGGATTGTTGTCGCTCGGCGAAATCCGACGGCGACTCTCGCTGGACTTCACCGATTTCTACAAATCCGGCACCAGCTTCAATTTTATCCGTGGGCATTTCAAGCTCGACGGTGCCAGCGCGACCACCGACGATCTGCTGATCGACAGTCCGGCAGCGCAAGTAAAAATCACGGGACGAACCGGCCTGAAGACGCGCGACTACGATCAGGAAATGACCGTGTTGCCGAAAGCCGGCGTCGCGCTGCCGGTGGTCGGTGCGCTTGCAGGAGGCCCGGTCGGTGCGGCCGCTGGATTGGTCGTGCAGAATCTTTTCAAGAAGCAACTTGGTGCCGCGGCGGCGTCGCGTTACAAGGTCAGCGGGACGTGGGAAAAGCCGGAAATCGAACTGATTTCGCGTGATGCGCCGACGACCGCCGATCCGGTGGAATCGGTTGCGCCCGTGCAGGACGACGATCCGGCGGCGTCGAAACTGGAAGAAGACGCGGCAGCGGATGAGATGGACTCGCGCCGCTAACCGTCAGGATTCCGCCGCTTCGACCTCGGCCTGTGCGTCCAGCCAGGCGTCTTCGACCTCGGCAATTCGACTTGCCAGCCGAGCGCGCTCGCTGACCTTGTCACGGACCTCGTCGGCGCTGGCGCGCTCATAAAACGCCGGGTCCGCCAACTCGGTTTCCAGCGTCGCGCGATGGGTTTCCAGATCGGCCAGCTCGCGCTCCAGACGTTGCGTGGTCCTGCGTAGAGGCGCGCTGCGGGCGCGTGCCTGCGCGCGCTCGCGACGGTCATCACGACGCGATCCTGTTGAATCCACCGCGACCGGCTTGTCGGATTGCTCGATGCCGGCCATCACCCGTTTCGCGTAGTCCTCAAGGTCGCCATCGAACTCGCTGACCTGTCCATTCGCGACCAATCGGTATTCGTCACAACACGCGCGCAGCAAGCCGCGATCATGTGCAACCAATACGATCGCGCCCGGAAATTCCTGCAAGGCTTCGGCGAGCGCTTCGCGAGTATCGATATCCAGGTGATTGGTCGGCTCGTCGAGCAGCAAAAGATTGGGTTTCAGAAAAACGACAAGTGCCAGCGCGAGTCGCGCTTTCTCACCACCTGAAAATGGGGCTACCAGCGACAGCGCCCGTTCGCCGGCAAAGCCGAAGCCGCCCAGAAAATCGCGGGCTGCCTGTTCGCCCAGCGAGGGCTGGATCCGCAGCAAGTGCTGAATCGGCGTTGCATCGCCATCCAGTTGTTCAAGCTGGTGCTGGGCGAAGTAACCAATCGCCAGCCCTTTGCTTTCGCGACGCTCGCCGGATCGCGGCGCCAATGTACCGGCGATGATTTTGACCAAAGTCGATTTACCGGCGCCGTTGGAACCGAGCAGGCCAATCCGATCACCTGGGCGCAATGCCCACGTCACGCCTTCCAGCACGCGGCGATCGCCGTAACCCGCATCAATTTCGTCGAGTACGAGCAGTGGTGCTGGCAACGCAGCTGGCTGCAAAAACTCGAAGTCGATTCCCGATTCGACCCGAACCGCAGAAATTTCCTGCATGCGTTGCAACGCCTTGATGCGACTCTGCGCCTGGCGTGCCTTGGTCGCCTGCGCCTTGAAACGGTCGACGAAGGATTGCAGGTGGGCACGATGCTTGGCCTGGCGCTCGGCGGCGAGATTCTGTTGCAGCATCCGCTCGGAGCGTTTGCGCTCGAACGTCGAAACATCGCCTGCGAAAATTTCCGCATCGTTGTCGGCGATATGCAGCACGTGAGTGACTACTGCATCGAGGAACTCGCGATCATGCGACACCACGATCAGCGTGCCCGGATAGCGCCTCAGCCACGCCTCCAGCCAGAACACCGCGTCGAGGTCCAGGTGATTGGTTGGCTCGTCGAGCAGCAACAGGTCTGATCGCGACATCAGCGCCTGTGCCAGGTTGAGGCGCATGCGCCAGCCGCCGGAAAAGTCGTTTAGCGCACGCAGTTCGTCGCCGGGCGCGAAGCCGAGGCCGTGCAGCAGTTCGGCCGCGCGGGCCGGGGCCGCGTAGCCACCGATGGCTTGCATCAGGTCGTGTAACTCTGCCTGCGCCGCGACATCGTGTGCAGCTTCGGCTTCTGCGAGCCGCGATTCCACTTGACGGAACTCGCCATCGCCATCGAGCGCGTAGTCCAGCGCCGATCGCTCCAGCGCAGGCGTTTCCTGGCGCACATGCGCGAGCACCCAGTCGTTCGGGCGCGAGAATGTGCCGGCATCCGCGCCCAGCTCGTTGCCGATCAAAGCGAGCAGGCTGGATTTCCCCGTGCCGTTGCGCCCGGTCAGGCCGACCCGCCAACCTGGATGAATGGAAAAGGTGGCACCGTTCAGCAAAAGCCGGGAACCTCGGCGCAGGGTTACGTTGTCGAAGCGCAGCATGTTGGCAAGTTGAGGAATGCTCTGAACAAGTAGGTGCAGATGTCATGATGTCAGAAAGATTCTCCGGGTGGCGCGCGTGGCGCAGTGCAGGCTGGCCGCCTGGACAAGCCGCGAGTGACAGCCGGAGGCCGTTTCTGGCATCACCCCGTCATTTAAATCAATCGGTTGGGGCCGCAACGTCTGCGCGCAGCTCCGCGTTGCGACGGCTCAGCAGACGGCCAGTCTGCCGCCGCCGCCGCGCCTTGATCTGCGCGGAGACGTTGAGGTGCCATCTGCGCCTACTTGTTCAGAGCATTCCAAGGTTGCGGAAACCGGTATTCGGTATTTCCGGAACGCGTTTGCCATTGCAGGCAGGGGCGACGACAATACGCCGCCCCGTCTGGCGGTCATCGAGCTGCGCACATGGCGTGAAGCCGGTCAGCGTCGATCCGGTCAGGCAACCATTTCCCCGAATCTCTTTTTATTCATTCCACCCAGGAGCAAACTGATGATTGGTTTTACCCGCAAGACTCTGGTCGCTGCCGTCGTGCTGGCCACGTTTGGACTCGGCAATGCCTTCGCCGCCGATGCATCACTGAAGACGGACAAGGACAAGGTCAGCTACATGGTCGGTATGGACCTGGGCAAGAATCTGGTCCGCATCAAGGACGAGATTGATACCAAGATGCTGGTACAGGGCCTGGAGGCCTCGCTCGCTGGCGGCAAGACCGCGCTCAGCGAAGAAGAAGCCAACACCGTAAAGCAGGACTTCATGAAGAAGCTGCAGGCCAAGCAGGTCGCCGAAGAAAAGCAGGCTGCCGAAAAGAACAAGACCGAGGGTGACGCCTTCATCGCCAAGAACAAGACCAAGGCCGGTGTGAAGACGACCACCAGCGGCTTGCAATACGAAGTCATCACCGAAGGCAAGGGTGCCAAGCCCAAGGCCACCGACACGGTCAAGGTCAACTACCTCGGCACCAAGGTTGATGGCACCAAGTTCGACAGCTCCTATGATCGCAACGAGCCGGCCACGTTCCCGCTCAATGGCGTGATCAAGGGCTGGGGCGAAGCGCTGCAGCTGATGCCGGTCGGTTCCAAGTACAAGCTGGTCATCCCGGCTGACTTGGCCTACGGTGAACAGGCTCCGCCGAGCATTGGTCCGAACGCGACGCTGGTTTTCGAAGTCGAACTGCTCTCGATCGAGAATCCGGCTGCCGCTGCTCCGACGCCGACGCCGGCACCTGCCGAGAAGAAGTAATCAGCAGTTGATTTGAAACGAAGGCGCGTCGCTTGCGGCGCGCCTTCTTCATTTGACGGATTGGGACGGGACTGCGCGATGCAAGTGACCATTTTCGGCACCGGCTACGTCGGCTTGGTAACCGGCACCTGTCTCGCCGAAGTCGGCAACGACGTCGTCTGCGTGGACATCGACGCCGAAAAGATTGCCGGCCTGGAACGCGGCATCGTCCCGATATTCGAGCCCGGACTGGAAACGCTGGTGCGCGAAAATCACGCCACTGGTCGCCTGCGTTTCAGTACCGATGCCGCCAGCGCCATTGATCATGGCCAGTTGCTTTTCATCGCGGTCGGCACGCCACAGGATGAAGACGGCAGCGCCGACTTGCGCCATGTTCTCGCCGTTGCATCGACGATCGGGCAACACCTGGGGGAATCCGGGGCGATCATCGTCAACAAGTCGACCGTGCCGGTTGGGACGGCTGATCGCGTTCGCTCAACCATTACCGAAGAGCTGGCCAAACGCGGCAGGGATTTTGCGTTCGACATCGTTTCCAATCCGGAATTCCTCAAGGAAGGTGATGCCGTCGCCGATTGCCTGCGGCCGGATCGCATCATCATCGGCAGCGACAGTTCGCAGGCGATTGCCGCATTGCGAAATCTGTATGCGCCGTTCAACCGTAATCACGATCGGCTCGTCTTGATGGACGTGCGTTCGGCCGAGCTGACCAAGTACGCCGCGAATGCCATGCTGGCGACGAAGATCAGTTTCATGAACGAGATCGCGAACATCGCCGAGCAGGTCGGGGCGGATGTCGAGCAGGTGCGCATCGGGATTGGTTCGGATCCGCGCATTGGCTATCACTTCATCTATCCCGGTGCCGGCTACGGCGGATCGTGCTTCCCGAAAGACGTGAAAGCACTCGCCCAAATCGCCCGCCAGCATGACTACGCGCCGCGTCTGCTTGATGCGGTCGAGTCAGTCAACGACAGCCAGAAGCATCGACTGTTCGCCTTGTTGCAACAGCATTTCAACGGTGATCTGAAAGGACGCACCATCGCCGTGTGGGGACTCGCGTTCAAGCCGAATACCGACGACATGCGCGAAGCTGCCAGCCGCACCTTGCTCGAAGAACTATGGTCAGCTGGCGCGACCGTTCGTGCATTCGATCCCGAAGCAATGGATGAAGCTCGGCGGATCTACGGCGAACGCGCAGACTTCGCGCTTTGCGATGACGCGTTCGATACCTTGGACGACGCCAGCGCGCTGGTCATCGTCACAGAATGGAAGGCGTTCCGCAGTCCGGACTTCAAGCGCATCCGCGCCAGCTTGCGCGAGCCCGTGTTGTTCGACGGCCGCAACATGTTCGAGCCGGAGATGGTCGAATCCGCCGGGCTGGCCTACTACGGCATCGGTCGCGGCCGCAGCGTGAAGCGACCGACATGATTGACGATGCCGAAGTCGCCCGTCTCGAACAGCGCATCGCCGAACTGGAGACGCGCGTCGCTTTCATGGACGATCTGGTTGCGTCGATGAACGACATTGTCGCGTCGCAGGACCAGCGCATGTTTCGTTTGCAAACCGAAGTTGAACGCCTGCGTGAAGACCTGGGCTCGGTCCGCAATTCGCTGATGGCTGATTTCGGCGAAGAGCCGCCACCGCCACATTACTGAACCACGGTCCTTGCAGACCCAGATTGAATCGAAATGGCCGAATCCTTACGCGACCAATTACTCAAGAGCGGGCTTGCCAGCCAGCTGAAGTCTGCCAAACCGACCCCTGCTGCCGAATCGAAATCGCAGCCGCGATCCGGCGACAGGTCACGCGGCAAATCGCAAGCTGTGAACGCGCAAAAGAAGCCACGTGACCGCGACGACATGGATCTCGGCAAGGCCTACGCCTTGCGCAACCAGGCCGACACCCGCGAGCGTCAGCGCTCCCAGCAGGAACAGGAGCAGCGCGCTCGCGCGAAAAAGGAGCGCCGCCAGAAACTGGCCACGGTGCTGGTAGGGAAGTCATTGAATGCCGAAGACGCCGATGTCGCGCGGCATTTCCCGCATGCCGACAAGATTCGTCGCGTCTATGTAACGGCTGCGCAATTGTCGCTGGTCAATCGCGGTGAGCTAGGTGTCGTCCAGCAAGCCGGCCGCTTCCTGTTGGTCACTCGCGAAGTAGCGTTGGCGGTGCAGGAAATCGATCCCGAGCAGTTGCTGCTACTAGTCGATCCCGATCAGCCAGACGACGATGACGTGCCTGCGGATTTGATCTGGTAAGTTTCGCGGAACCGCGCTCATTCACGGAGTTGTCGCGGAGATTCTGGCGAGCGCCACATCCACGGACGCTGCGACAGCGCCCACAACGTCGTCATACCCGCGACAGCGGGAATCCATTTTGATCTCCGTCAAGTCGCCGGCAGAACAGCTACCTCAACACGGGTTCCCGCCTTCGCGCACTGCTGTCTGAAATAATTTCGCTTCTTTGACCGACAGGTCGCTGGCGGCCCACCGCCAGGATCTGCGCAGACAAACATATTCGTTTCCCCGGCGAAGGCCGGGTCCAGTAGACGACGGCTTCTGGCAGTTTTTTGGGGGCCGTCGAAACAGCCGCGCATCAGACGAAGATTGCCAACAGCATCTACCGACTGGACCCCGGCCTTCGCCGGGGGAACGAAATCGCGGAAGGTGCCGCTGTCGATAGTTAAGTCGCCCATTCCCGAAAAGTCACGTAGACCCATCGCCGCAATGGGTTCCACGAACGAGGTCAATTTATTCCGAACC
>JBATAQ010000186.1:0-8127 GCA_049661925.1 Dokdonella sp. | reverse complement strand
GCGCCGAGATATGTCAGCGAACCGGCAGTCTGCGGGATGATCAACAGGTCGCGCATCAGCAGCACCAGCATCAAGGCGAGTACGCCGCCGAACAGCCAGCGCGGCGCCGTGGACGCCGGATTGCGATCGGACAATTGCGCGGACAGCATGAACGACAGCGGCGCCAAGACCAGCGAGAAGATCGACCACGGCGCATGGCCGAAGAACTGGCCGATGTTGGCGAAGAAACCACCGCTCCAGACCACGGCTTCCTTGGTTCGCACCAAGCTGGGGAACATGTCTTTCGTCAGCAGACGATCAGTGAAGGTGACCCACGAGCCGTAGGTTTGTTCGTACAGGGTGAAGAAAACGAGGCACATGAAGATCATCGCCATCAGCGCGATCATGCGGTCACGTTCGACCTTGCTGCACTGGCTCAGGATGAACCACAGGAACCAGATCAACACGCCGATCAGCACGACCAGCATCAGCATCAACGCCAGCGAAATTTCGCCACCAAGGGAGAATTTGCTATTGGCCGACGCCCACATCAGCGCGGCGACGGGAACCAGGCCAAGCACTGCAACGCCGTAGATCAGCCACTCTCGCGGTACGCCGATGACGCGCTCGAGCAGCAACGCCGGGTTGGAAGGCTCCGCGTGACCATGAAGATATTTTTGCCCCCACAGAAACAACACCAGGCCCAGCAACATGCCGAAGCCGGCGGCGCCGAAACCATATTTCCAACCCAGCGTTTCGCCGAGATAGCCGCAGACCAGTGACGCGAACAGCGCACCCAGGTTGATGCCCGCGTAGAACAGGCTGAAGCCCGAATCACGGCGTGGGTCGTCGGGCGGATAGAGCTTGCCGACGATGGTCGAGATGTTGGGTTTCAAGAAACCGACGCCCATGATGATCAGCGCCAGCGACATGTAGAAGATGCGCAGCGATGCTTCGTCGCGGACCACTTCACCAGCGACGCGAGCCGCCGCGTGGCCTTCGAACGCCATGCCGAAATGGCCCAGACACAACAGAATCCCGCCGAACACCACCGCCTTGCGCATGCCCAGCCAGCGATCCGCGAGCAGGCCGCCAAACACCGGTATGCAGTAGACCAGGCCGCCGTAAGCGCCGATCAGATCGTAGCCGGCGTCGTCGCCGAACAAGTGGTATTTGGTGAGATACAGCAGCAACAGCGCCTTCATTCCGTAGAACGAAAAGCGCTCCCACATTTCGGTGAAGAAGCAGACGTAGAGCCCTTTCGGGTGACCGAACAGTTCGTCCGAACGCGGGCTGAGGTCTGTCATCAAGGATTCCTGCCGAGTTCAAGTTCGAGCGACCGAGTATAGCCACCGGCCTGCGACGGTCGCGCTCGACATGACGGCAGTGATAGCGTTGCCAACTTTCACGAGGACATCTTCCCCGATGACAGCAGAGATCAACCAACTGCGCCGCACCAAGATCATCGCCACGCTCGGCCCAGCCACCGACGGCGATATGCTCAAGCAGGTGCTGGCTGAAGGCGTCGACGTGGTGCGCCTGAATTTCTCGCACGGCAAGCCGGACGACCATCGCGAGCGCGCTGCGGCCGTACGCGCCGCAGCAGCGGAACTTGGCATTGAAGTCGCGATTCTTGGCGACTTGCAAGGCCCGAAAATTCGCGTCGAGATGTTCAAGGAAGGCTCGGTGATCCTACAAGTTGGTGATCGGTTTGATCTGGACTGCCGGGAGGACGCTCCACCCGGTGACGCGACACGCGTTGGTGTCGGTTACCACGACCTTTGGCAGGACGTGAGACCTGGCGATCAGTTGTTGCTCGACGACGGCCTGATCGGGTTGGAAGTCGTGGTCGTGCAATCGGAACTGGTCGAATGCGTCGTCACCGTTGGCGGCAAGTTGTCCAATCGCAAGGGCATCAATCGGCTCGGTGGCGGCTTGACCGTTGCCGCGCTGTCGGACAAGGACCGCGCTGACATCCGTCTTGCGGCAGAAATCGGCGTCGATTTCCTTGCCGTGTCGTTCGTGAAAACTGCCGCCGATGTCGAGCAGGCGCGAGCACTGTTGCGCGAAGCACGTGGTCATGCCGCTTTGGTCGCGAAGATCGAACGCACCGAGGCCATCACCAACCTCACCGAGATCATTGACGCGTCGGACGTCGTGATGGTCGCGCGCGGCGATCTGGGAGTGGAGATCGGCGATGCGGAATTGCCGGGCCTGCAGAAGAAGATCATCCGTGAAGCTGTGCAGCGCCATCGGGCCGTGATCACCGCCACGCAGATGATGCAGTCAATGGTGGAATCGCCGATCCCGACTCGCGCTGAAGTGCTCGATGTCGCCAACGCTGTCATCGATGGCACCGATGCCGTGATGCTGTCCGCCGAAACGGCATCGGGCCTGCACCCCGACAAGGCGGTCGCGGCGATGCGGCGAGTTTGCCTGGGTGCCGAGCGCCAGTTCGACCCAACCGGTGACGGCATGGTTGGCAACGAAACGATCGTGCGCACCGATCAGGCGATTGCGATGGCATCGATGATGTTGGCTGATCGCGTCGGTGCACGAGCGATCGTTGCCTTGACCGAATCCGGCGCGACCGCGCGCTGGCTGTCGCGCTTCCGTTCCAAGGTGCCGATCTACGCGCTGTCACGGCATGCCGCCTCACGCCGCCGAACGCGCATCTATCGTGATGTCTACCCCATCGATTTCGATCCGAAAGACCTTGGTCCCACTCGCGCCGCGCGCGCCGCGATTGAACATCTGTTCGGCCTCGGCCTGCTCGCCGAAGAAGACCGCGTCATCCTCACCACCGGCGATCACACCGGCGAACTCGGTGGCACCAACACCCTGAAACTGCTTCGCGTCGGCCCGCATGGTATTGCCGAGGGCATGAGCGATCTGTGACCGGACGCGCTGCGTTGTCAGCATCGATTGGCGCAGCTTGGGATGCTCTGATCAACCAGTCACAGGCGGCACCGCAACGTCTGCGCAGATCAAGGCGCGGCGACGTCGGCCGGAGAACCTTTCTGACATGATGCCGTCTACGCCTGGTCAATCAGAGCATCCCTTGTTGTAGGGTACGCATCGCTTCATCATTCGCCCGTCACTGGAGGCACGCCCATGTCGAACTTCACGCTGATTCGCCCTTTACTTGTCATCGCTGTCGCCTGCGCCTGCGCGCCGATTGCGTTCGCTCAGAAGGTTGACCTTGGACCGAAGGCGGTGAAGCCCGAGCGACTGGCCCACTACTGGGCGCTGGACAATAGTTCGGTCGAGGCCGACGTACCGAACATGGCGCGCGGCATTGCCCAGGCCACCTGCGCAGCGGTGTCGTTCATCGTTGAAAGCGATGGCAGCACCAGCCACGTGAAGGTGCAAAAGGTCGAGCCCGAGAGCCAGCTGCGCGGCATCGCCGAGAGCATGGGTCAGCACATTCGCTTCAATCCAACCGTCGACAACATGGGTCGTGACCGCATTTTCAGCTGGCTGATATTCCCGTTCAACATGCCGTCCGATCCCGATCAACGCAGCGCGATCATGCAGCCGTGTGCGCTCGATACGATTGCGCTGAAAGACCGTTGATTGTTGCGGCGCTGCTAAAGTAGCGCCTTTCCTGGAAGGTGCTGCTCTTGAACTCCTTGCGTACTTCGATGTTGGCGGTGCTCCTTGCGCTGCTTGTTCCCCCGATCTTGATCAGTTCTGCCGCGATGGCCGCTGAGCCAGCCGCGGAAACAGCCGATGTGCCGGTCGACCCCGCCATCCGGGAATTCGCAGCGCAACTCGCCAGCGAAGATGGTCTCAACGAAGCGGATGTGCTCGCTGTGCTTTCAGGCGCGGAGAAGCGCCAGAGCATTCTCGATGCGATGGCGCGTCCGGCCGAAGGCAAGGCCTGGAAGGACTACCGGCCGATCTTCCTGACCGACAAGCGCGTCGATGACGGCATTGCTTTCGTCAACGCCAATCGCGAACTGCTCGACAAGGTCAGCGCCGAATATGGCGTGCCGGTCGGCATCATCGCGGCGATTATCGGCGTCGAAACCAGCTACGGAAAAAATATTGGCAGCTATCGCGTCATCGATGCGCTGAGCACGCTGGCCTTCTACTATCCGCCGCGTTCGAAATTCTTCCGCTCCGAATTGCGTGAGCTGTTCTTGCTCAATGGCAAACATCTCGCCTATCCGCTCGACGAATTGAAAGGCTCGTACGCAGGGGCGATGGGTTTGGGCCAATTCATGCCTTCCAGTATCGCCAACTACGCCGTGTCCTACGATGGTGACGACCGCATCGACCTGTGGAATTCGATGCCCGACATCACCGCCAGCGTGGCCAGCTATTTCGCCGGACACGGTTGGGAGAAGGACCAGCCCGTCGCCGTGCGCGCCATCGCCAGCGAAAACGCGGCCGATTACAAACCGGAAAATCTTGAGGCCAGCAGCACCGTGCAACAACTGGAAGCCTGGGGTTATTCGCCACTGGAACACGCCGACGCCGACCGGCCAGCCACCTTGCTGACGCTGGAAGGTGAGTATGGCCCGGAACGCTGGATCACCTTCAAGAATTTCTACGTGATCTCGCGCTACAACCGTAGCGCCCTGTATTCGATGGCGGTGTTTCAACTGGCCGGCGAAATCACCGCAGGCGTTGCGGCTGCGAAGTGATCCGCATTTCCGAATCCGAAACCCTCGTCATTCCCGCGAAAGCGGGAACCCATTTTGATCTTCCTCACTTCGCCGAATCTACAGCAGCATCAAAATGGGTCCCCGCTTTCGCGAGGATGACGACGATGTTCTTGGTGGCATCGCTTGCGTTGCTGCTTGCGGTTGGCTGCGCGAACAATCCCAAGAAGCCGCAGCGTGGTTCAGCGCCAACACCCGTGGCAACGGCGTCGTCCAGGCACCCGTCGACTTCGTCATCCAGACGAGCGCGCGACGATGTCAGCAAGCCGCAGTCGCAGCGCTACAAGGACGCCAACGACAGTGGCCCGTCGTTTCCACCCAGCGAAGTCGCCAAGCTGATCGAGCCGGTGCCGAAGGATGAGCCGCGTTCGCGCTACGGCAACAAATCATCGTATTCCGTACTGGGAAAGACCTACCGCGTTCTCGACAGCCCGGTCGGTTACGTCGAACGCGGCATTTCGTCGTGGTATGGCAACAAATTTCACGGCTACATGACGTCGAGCATGGAGCCCTACGACATGCATTTGTTCAGTGCCGCGCACAAGTCGCTGCCGCTACCGAGCTATGCGCGCGTGACCAATCTGTCGAATGGCAAAAGCGTGATCGTGCGGGTCAATGATCGCGGTCCGTTCCACGAGAATCGACTCATTGATCTGTCCTATGCCGCTGCGGTGCGCATCGGTATCTGGCCAAAAGGGACGGGCCTGGTCGAAGTGGAAGCCATCGATCCAGACCACCCGGAGCGCCGTGCTGTTGCTGTCGAGACGCCGACGCAGACGCGTGCTCGGGGACGCGCGGTGCAGAGCCAGCCGGCTACCACGACGCGCACCTCCAGCAAGGCGCGGCTGTATCTGCAGGTTGGCTCATTCGGCAGCCGCGACAATGCCGAGCGCGTCGCGACGGCGCTCAAGTCGGCCGGGATCGAACCGGTTCGCATCGACACGGTCAACATCAGCGGCAACAGCGTCCATCGTGTCCGCGTCGGTCCGCTGGCCGGTGCCGATCGCGCTGATGCGCTGACGCCGCGCGTGGAGCAACTTGGTTTCGGCGCACCGCGTGTGGTGGTCGAAGAATAGAATGGCGAGACCCTGGAACCTCCTCATTCCCGCTTTCGCGCGAATAACGAAGTTTTTTTCAGCTTGGTCAGCAAGCCGGCGAGCATGCCCGGAACGACGGCACGCGTACGCAAACGACGATGCCGAGGGTTCAACTTTTCAAATCGCAGGAAGCACGGCCCGCGCAGCTTCTCAAATTCTTCGCATTTGGAGCGCAACGAGCGTTTACGCTATCGCATCCATGTTCTTTCCTTACTTTGGTAACTCGCCCGAAATGAATTCCGTTTTCCGCATCTGTCGATCCATCCTGATCAAACCGCTGCTTGGCGCCTTGCTGGCGACAGCAAGCATCGCCACCCTCGCGCAGACACCACAGCCGGACCGCCCCGTTCCACAGCCGGTCGCAAAACCGGTCCCACAGGCAGTGGTGCCGTCGCTCGCGAACATGCCGATCCCGCCACCACCAGGCATCGCCGCGAAAAGCTGGGTGCTGATGGATTACGGCACCGGCCAGATTTTGGCCAGCAGCAACCCCGACGAGCGCGTCGAACCCGCGTCGATCACCAAGGTGATGACCTCGTACGTGGTGTCGGCAGAACTGGCGCGAGGCAAGATCAAGCGCGAAGACATGGTCACCATCAGCGAGAACGCCTGGCGTTCCGGTGGTGCCGGTACCGATGGCTCGACCAGTTTTCTTGCCCTGAATAGCCAGGTTCCGCTGGACGCGTTGCTGCACGGCATGATTATCCAGTCCGGCAACGACGCGGCGATCGCCTTGGCCGAGCACACGGCTGGTTCGGAGCCGGTATTCGCCGATCTGATGAACCAGTACGCGGCCAAGCTGGGTCTCGCCGGCACCCACTACATGGACGCCAGTGGCCTGCCCAATCCCGAGCACTACACCACCGCCGCCGACGTGGCGCGGTTGTCGCGTGCGCTGATCCGTGACTACCCCGAGGACTACGCGATCTACGCAGTCAAGGAATACGAGTGGAACGGCATCAAGCAGCACAATCGCAATACCTTGCTGTGGCGCGATTCCACTGTTGATGGTATCAAGACCGGCCACACCAGCTCGGCCGGTTATTGCCTGGCTGCGTCTGCAAAGCGCGGTGACCAACGCTTGATTTCAGTGGTGATGGGTGCCGGCAGCGAGAAGAGCCGCGCCGACGATAACCAGGCTCTGCTCAACTACGGCTTCCGCTTCTACGAGTCGCATAACCTCTACGCCGCCAACATTGCGTTGGCAGAACCCGAAGTGTGGAAGGGCGAAACGGACAAGGTGGCACTGGGTGTCGCCGAAGATGTGTCGGTGACCATGCCGCGTGGTCGCTACGGCGACTTGAAGGCCAACCTCATCGTGCCAGGACGTCTGATCGCACCCATCACCAAAGGCCAAGCCATCGGCACCTTGAAAGTGGAGCTGGAAGGCAAGACCTTGCTGGAACGCCCCTTGATCGCGCTGGCCGATGTGCCGGAAGGCGGTTTCTTCACCCGCATTGGCGACGGCATGTGGATGTGGTTCAAGGGCGATCCCGAGGAAGCCGAACCGACCAGCGCACCGACGCCGGCAGACAAATAGGCGACCTCTAAACAGTCTGCTGCCGGCCTGATGAGGGTTGCCCTGAGCAAGCGCGTGGCTCGCTGATCTACCATCAGCTGAGCAAGTACGTCCCGGTATGAAGTTATCCAGAAGGTCCGCATCAAACATGGTTCAGAACCTCGACGACATCCATTCGCAACAGCCGGGGCAGGGCTTCCAGTTCCCCGGCGTGTTCGAGATCACCGCGATCGGGTCGGCCGAGGCGAACCTTGAGGTACGCATGCCCGAAATTCTTGCCGAGATTGATCTGCCCGTGATCAGCGGCAGCAGCAAGGTGCGCCCGTCTTCGGCGGGAAATTACCTGTCGGTGTCGATGAGCTTCACCTGCCCGTCGCGCGAAAGGTACGACCTGGCACACGCGAAACTGCGCGAAGAGCTGCATATCCGCTGGACGCTGTGACGAGGAAAGCGCCGTGACCGCGCGGATTCTTCACGTGCGCGAACTGGGCCGGCAGCCTTACCAGCCTGTCCGCGAAGCAATGATTCGCTACACCGACCAGCGCGATGCCAGCAGCGCCGACGAGTTGTGGCTGCTCGAACACGATCCGGTTTTCACCCTCGGCCAGGCCGGCAGGCCGGAACACATCCTTGCGGCGGGTGATATTCCGGTCATCAAGGTCGAGCGCGGTGGACAAGTCACTTATCACGGTCCCGGCCAGATCGTTGGCTATCCATTGATTGATTTGCGCCGGCTTCGCATCGGCGTGCGCGAACTGGTTGACCGAATCGAACAATCCATCATCGACACGCTGGACGAGTGGAACATCGTCGCCCTGCGCCGCCCCGGCGCACCCGGTGTCTACGTCGGCGATGCCAAGAT
>JBATAQ010000185.1:0-3520 GCA_049661925.1 Dokdonella sp. | reverse complement strand
CCGAGATCGAGTTCCGCCTTGATGACAAGGGCGAAGTGATCCAGTGCGAGCCGCGCCAGCGCAACGACGCGCACATGTTGATCGAGGAATGCATGATCGCGGCGAACGTTGAAGCCGCGAAGTTCCTGCTACGTCGGAAGATTCCAGCGCCTTACCGCGTCCACGACACACCACCCGAAGCCAAGTTTGAAGATCTTCGTGCGTTCCTCAAGGAGTTCAAGTTAAGCCTGCCCGCACATGCCGAAGTGAAGCCGGCAGACTTTTCTGCGCTGCTGCGCAAGGTGCGTAAACGCCCCGATGCGGCGTTGATTGAATCAGTGGTGCTGCGTTCGCAAAGCATGGCGGTCTACCAGCCGCAGAATCTTGGCCATTTCGGTTTGGCGCTGGAGGCGTACGCGCATTTCACCTCACCGATCCGGCGCTATCCCGATTTGTTGGTCCATCGCGCCATCGGCCACGTCATCGACGGCGGCAAGGCCGACGATTACCGCTACTCCGCAAACGACATGGTCAACATGTCGCTGCATTGTTCGCAGAACGAGCGTCGCGCCACCGAAGCCGAGCGGGATGTCGACGAACGTTACAAGTGCGCGTGGATGGAGAAGCATGTCGGCAGCGAATTTGATGGCGTTGTATCAGGCGTTACTTCGTTTGGCCTGTTCATCGAACTCGATGAATCCAAGATCAATGGCCTGGTCCATATCACCCAGTTGCCGAACGACTACTACCACTTCGATCCGATCCGGCATCTACTCAACGGTGAGCGACGCGGCCTGAGTTTCCGGCTTGGTGACAAGGTCCGCGTGCTGGTGCTGCGGGCGAGTCTGGAGGATCGCAAGATCGATTTTCGTCTCGTCACGGAAGATGAAACCGAAGCCGGTGGCAGCGACAAGCCCGAAAAGAAGCCGAAGCGGGCATCTGCGCCGAAATCGGGCAACGCGGACGCAGTCAAGCGCAAGCCCGCACCAGCCAGGAAGGCACGCAAGCGGCCTTGATGCGGTTGAACGATGTCGCGTCGTCTACGTTGAGGCGTGGCGACGCGGTCGCGACGTCATAGCCATTTCGAGCGTTTGAGCCGCCAGTAAAGTGCTCCGCAGATTGTGGCGACGGCGACCAGCATGACGGGGTAAGCATGCGGTTCGCTGAGCTCGGGCATGTTCTCGAAGTTCATGCCGTACCAGCCGGTCAGCAAGGTGGGAACCGCAAGCAGCGCCGCCCAACCTGCCAATCGCTTGACGTCATCATTCTGGGAAACTCCTACGACGGCGAGGTTCACGCTGATCGCAGCGGTCAGCATTTCACGCATGGCATCCGTGCTCTGGCCGATGCGCGCGGCGTGGTCGTACACGTCGCGAAAATACGGTCGGGTGTCGTCCTGGATGTTGCCCGGATAGAGCCGCATCAGTTGGCTCAACACATCCTGCAATGGCGCGACCGCGAGTTGCAGGGTGACCAGATCTTTCTTCAGGTTATACAGCGAGCGGATCGTGCTGCGGTTGTAGGTGCTGCCGAAAATGTCGTCTTCCAGATCGTGCAGTTGCTCGCGAAACGAGCTGACGATCGGCATGTAGTTGTCGACGATGAAGTCGAGCACGGCGTACAGGCAAAAACTTGGGCCCATCGCCAGCATCTCCGGATCCTGTTCGCAGGTGCGCCGCGCTGGCGCGTACGACAGCGATGCACCGTGGCGCACGACCACGATGAAGTTGCGACCGAGGAATACGTGGGTTTCGCCAAACTCGATGCGGCCATTGATGACGTGCGCGGTCTGCGCGACCACGAACAGCGAATTGCCGTATGCCTCGACTTTCGGTCGCTGGTGCGCGGCATGGGCGTCTTCAATGGCGAGATCGTGCAGACCGAATTCTTCCTGCAATTTTTCCAGCAGTGGTTCGTCGGGTTCGAGCAGGCCGACCCAGACGAACTTGTCCGGTTCCTTCAGCACGTCACTGATTTCGTCGACGGTGATGCTGCTGATGCGCTCGCCCGCGAACGAATAGGCAACGCAGTTGACGACGCCAGGCTCCTGCGCAACCGGAACGGATTCCGGCGTGGTCGGAATCATTGCGTCGAGTCGTGCCGGCGTGGGATCGTTTTCAGTCATGTGTCGATGATGCGCCGCAAGCCTTTGCGACGGCAATATTCGGACGGGACGACCATTTGGCCGCTGATATACTTCGCGGCCTTTCTGCAAAGCAAATCTCGCCGCCGCCATGTTCGAATCGTTGAGTGAACGCCTCTCGTCCACCGTCCAGCGCCTGCGCGGTCGCGGTCGCCTGACCGAGGCCAACATCCGCGAAGCGATGCGTGAAGTGCGCATCGCCCTGCTGGAGGCCGATGTGGCATTGCCGGTAGTACAGGCGCTGATCCAGCGCGTGCAAGTGCGCGCGGTTGGGCAGGACGTGATGCGCAGCCTCACGCCGGGGCAGGCGCTGATCAAGGTGGTCCGCGACGAGCTGACTGCGGTGATGGGCACTGCCAATACCGATCTTAATCTTGCTGCTGCACCGCCGGCTGTGGTCTTGATGGCCGGTTTGCAAGGCGCTGGTAAAACGACAACCGTTGCCAAGCTGGCGCGTTTTCTCAAGGAGCGCCGCAAGAAGAAGGTGATGGTGGTCAGTTGTGACGTCTATCGTCCGGCTGCGATCGAGCAGTTGCGCGTGCTGGCCGAGCAGGTCGACGTTCTGTTCCATCCATCCAGCGGCAACGACAATCCGGTCGCCATTGCGAAATCGGCTTTGGACGCTGCGCGCAAGAATTTCGCCGACGTATTGATCGTCGATACGGCCGGACGCCTCGCCATCGACGAAGCGATGATGGACGAGATCAAGGCCCTGCACGCCGCGCTCGATCCGATCGAAACGCTGTTTGTTGTCGACGCGATGACCGGCCAGGACGCCGCCAACACGGCCAAGGCATTTTCCGACGCGCTGGCGTTGACCGGCGTGGTGCTGACCAAGACCGACGGCGATGCACGCGGCGGCGCTGCGCTTTCCGTGCGCTACATCACCGGCCGGCCGATCAAGTTCATTGGTGCTGGCGAGAAGACCGACGCGCTGGAGCCGTTTCATCCTGATCGCGTCGCGCAGCGCATCCTCGGCATGGGCGATGTGCTGTCGCTGGTCGAGGAGGTCGAGCGCAAGGTCGATCACGAAAAGGCCAACAAGCTCGCCCAGAAGGTCATCAAGGGCAAGCGCTTCGACCTCAATGACATGAAGGACCAGCTCGAACAAATGGTCAACATGGGCGGCATGGCGTCGATGCTGGAAAAACTGCCCGGCGGCATGTCCTTGCCCAGCGGTATGCAGGGGCAGGTTGGCGACAAATCGGTCAAGGGCATGATCGCGATCATCAGCTCGATGACCAAAAAGGAACGCCGCCACCCGGATATCCTCAACGGATCGCGTCGCGCCCGCGTGGCGCGTGGCTCGGGCACCCAGCCGGCCGACGTCAATCGGGTGCTGAAGCAATATCAGCAGATGGAAAAGATGATGTCCAAACTTGGCAGCGGCGGTATGAA